>JANQTO010000112.1 GCA_030731685.1 Nonlabens sp. | reverse complement strand
ACGATATCATTTACAAAGAAGAGGCCAGCATTAAAAATAGTTGTACCATTTGTAGAGGTTCCTGGCCCAGCAGGAGTAATGTTTACAGGGCTCCAGGTAACACCACCGTCTGTCGTTTTATAAACGCCATTACCTATCGCTGCACCGCTCGTATATTGTTCTCCTGTTCCTATATACCAAGTGTTAGAATCGTTTGGGTCTATGGCATAGCAGTTTACATTAAGTCCGCCAGCTAGTCCTGGAACGATATTCCATGAGGATGTAGCGCTATTAATATTATTGTTTACCCATAAACCACCGCTCACTCCACCGGCAAAAACGCGATTGTAATCTACACCGTCGCCGTTATTGGAGCCCACGTCATTTGGGTCATAAAACGCTACTCGGGTGCGACCACCAACATTTATAGGGCCACGCTCTGTCCATGTGGCATTTCCGTTACCAGGCAAGCCTTTTGCTTGCAAAAGCGATACATCTATGTATTGTGGAATGTATGGGGTAGGATAACCCAGTTGTGGGTTCATGGTTAGTTCATATTCACGATCATAATAAGCATTAGGAGGCATTGATAACGCCTTGCGCTCTGCTCTTGATAAATTTTTAGTGTCCTTGTATGGACTGTGGAGAACAAATTCTTTATGCTGTTTTCTTAGCTTTTCTATTTCAGTAAGTTCTTCTTCTTGATTGACAAATACGTACGCGACTAGCACTGTAATAATTGCTATGGAGGAAAAAATAATCGTTTTTTTCATAATGTCAGGTTTTAAAACAAAAGGTATTGTAGCGCAAAAGAGCATTTAAAAATACGGCTAAATACGGCCGTTCAGCGTATTAAATAGTTGCACTGCCTGGCCATCTGTCAGCGATGCTACATAACCACATACGTCTAAAAGTCGTTCATAGATGGAGTCGGTTGTAATACGTGCTTCTTTACAGGCACTAAGAACTAAATTATCGTAACTGGTTTTTTGATTGTTGAAATCGTTTACAACCGCCGTAGTTAGGGCATCTAAGATAGTACTTATGATTTTATAGCCGGCTATTTCCTTATCTACGACTTCTTTATGCTGGTATACATTTTTGATTGTGATGGAAAGAACGTCATCTAGTTGCACTTTATAACTAGATAAGTCTGTAAGTGATTTTGAGAAGGCACCTTGTAATATGGCCTCTTCATGTTTCATAAACAGGTCTACACAATCAGTAATTAGGTTATTTATTGCAAGGGAACGCAAGTAGCGCAGTCGCTCTGCCGTGGTTTCTAGGTTTGAATAAATCTCTTTTTTAATGGTTGACCGCACCAAGTTGATAAAATATTCGAGTGCATAGGCCTCGCTTATCCAGCCTAGGTTTATACCATCTTCAAAATCAATGATATTGTAGCAAATATCGTCTGCAGCTTCTACTAGAAAAGCTAGCGGATGCCTATTAAAAGGTTCAGGGCTATCTGATGCATTTTCTAATCCCAGCGTTGTGGCTACATCATTAAAATGAGCCAAATCTGCTTGAAAAATTCCAAATTTCTTTTGCGAGATGTGCGTGCTGGGCTTTATGGGTAGTGACTCTTTTGGATATTTTATAAAGGCACCTAGTGTTGCGTAAGAAAGCCTTAAGCCACCTGGAGTGCCAGGCGCGCTGCGATTAAGTAATCTGTAACCGTTTGCATTTCCTTCGTAATGGAGTAGGTCGTGTTGTTGCTTTCGCGAAAGCGAACTCATAACAGCCATTCCTTTTTCACTTGAGAAATAGGTTCCTATAGCCTTCTCACCACTATGTCCAAAGGGTGGATTTCCTATGTCATGGGCAAGTGCCGCTGCTGCTACGATGGCGCCAAAATCGTTTGATTTGTATCCTAAATCTCTTAAATGGCTATATTTTTCAAGAATTCTCGCACCAGCCATGCGACCTAAAGAACGCGCAACGACTGACACTTCTAAGCTATGAGTGAGCCTGGTGTGAACAAAACCGGTTTGGCTTAAGGGAATTACTTGCGTTTTATCCTGCAGGCTACGGAAATGCTGCGAGAAAATAACACGGTCGTAATCTACATCATATCCCAAGCGCAGCTCGTCCTGTTGCGCCCGTGGCCTAGCATATGTGTCGCCGTAACGCTTGAGCGATAATAAAGATTCCCAATTCATAGCTTCAATTAATGCTGCAAGATAAGAACTCTTTTTGTGGAAGAGATACAGAGATTAATAACCATTTCTTAACAGACAATGACGAGATATTTAATGTCTAATTAACCTTGCTCGTGTAGGATAGCAGTTTCTTTGCAACGTTAAATAATTAGAAATGAACAAATTAGTATTTATAATTTTCTTAGCTGTAAGTGGCTTGTTATCAGCTCAAAACGGCAAACTAACCGGAAAACTGGTGGACATAGATTATGACCGTGAACCTGTGGCTTTTGCATCAGTTCAACTCAAGGGTACCTCTCTGGGTGCGCAGTCAGATTTTAACGGTAACTATGAAATAAGCGCTCCTGCGGGAACGTATACCGTCATATTCAGTTTTGTAGGTATGAAGACTGTTGAGATTCCTAACGTAGTTATAACTAAAGGGAACACAACAAAGCTTAACGCCGAAATGACTGCTGAGACCAATGCCCTTTCTACCATTGAGCTTATCGCAACAAAAACGCGTGAGTCTAAAGAGGCGCTTATTGAAGAAAAAAAGAAAGAGGTAACCATGACTCAAGCGATAGGCGCTGAGGAACTTTCACTTAAAGGTGTAAGCAATGCCGAGGCTGCCGTTACCAAGGTTAGTGGTGTGAGTAAACAGGCAGGTGTGAAAAATGTTTTTGTGCGTGGTCTAGGAGACCGTTATAATTCAACGACTTTGAATGGACTTCCATTACCATCAGATGACCCAGAGTATAAGAATATATCGCTAGACTTTTTTGGCTCTGATCTTATTGAAAGTGTGGACATCAACAAGGTTTTTACTGCTGGAATAACAGGTGACAACGCAGGGGCAAATATTAATATAGACCTTAAAGGCTTGACTGATAAAAGCGCGCTAGGTATTAGTGCCTCTACTGGTGCAAACATGCAAACACTAGGAAATGAGTTTAAGGGAATTCAGGGTGAGAGCTATTTTGGCCATAGTAATTCAGACATTCCCGTTTCTAATTTAAATGTGTACAGTTTTGACAAACCACTTGCAGCATCACAGGAAAATAACTTAGTGAATTTAGGACTTTCCATAAATGGAGGAAGACGTATCGATATAGGGAACAATAAATTAAATCTGTATGGTTTACTTACGTTTGATAACGGCTATCGTTTTGTAGAAGGTACGGTACGCAACACGACTAGTGCTGGAAATATCTATCTGGACCAAGATTTTAGTAGTTATGAGTACGAAACGTCGCAAATAGGACAATTCAATGCCGACTACCGTTTCGGTAAGAACAATATTGAATTTCTTACCATGTACATTCATAAAAACTCGCAAGACTATGCGGACTTTGAAGGTATAGATAATCCAGAGCAAGATGGTGACCGTGTTTTTGTGAACAGACAGCAAACAAACGACAATAATCTGTTTGTAAATCAATTGCTTGCTAACCTGTACGTGTCAGATAAATTAAGCATAAACGCTGCTGGTTCTTTCAACGCGGTAAGAGGTAGCGAGCCAGACCGTAGAAATTTTGAATATTTACTTAGAGATGGTTTTTATTCTCCTAACGTAGATTCAGGAGGAAACAACCAGCGATATTTTAGTAAGGTTCAGGAAAATAACTTGAATTTTAAAGCAAATTTGAAATATGACTTTAACGGTGGTAATCCCGATGTAGATTTACTTGATAATTATATTACCGTAGGTGGAGAGTTTAAATATACCCTGCACGTTTTTCAAGCGACTATTTTCAATCACACATTTGATACTCGAGTTCCTATAGATATAAATAATCCTGATGCTTTGTACAATCAGCCTTCTCTTACTTCAAGTGTATTTAGACTAGAAACAGGTCGTGGTAGTGCGATTAACCCAGCAGCATTTAATCCTTTCTATTACGTAGGGAACAACAATACATATGCGGGTAATTTAAATTATGTCAAAGGACTTACCGATAAGTTAGTTGTGAGTGCAGGTGTCCGTTTCGAAAGCGTTTCGCAAGATGTTGAGTTTGATACAAACATTGCCAGCAGTGCAACCAGCGGTGCATCTATCATAAACGAAGACCTTTTCTTGCCTAGTGTTAACTTAAAATATACGCTCAATGAGCAGAACATCTTACGACTTAGCAGCAGTCGAACCTACGTATTACCACGTTTTAAAGAGATTGCTCCTTTTAGATATGACAATCCAGGAGGAACAGCTACGCAGGGTAATCCAGACCTTGTTATTTCTAATGTAACTAACATAGATGTTGCCTATGAGTTCTACCCAAAACGCGGTGAGCTTATATCGGTCACCGGATTTTTTAAGAATATAGAAAACCCTATTGCCCGTACGGAAATTCCAAGTGGTGGTAATACACTAACGTACCTAAACGTAGGTGCAAAAGCAACTGTACTAGGTGTTGAACTAGAGGTTCGCAAGGATGTTTTTGAAAATGAAATGAGCACGATAGGAGATACTGCCCGAGCGAGCAAAATGTCCATGGGATTAAACGGTTCTTACATATATAGCAAACAGGAGTTAGAGAATCCACTTGCACAGTTTACGCAGTCTTCTACTGCATTACAAGGTGCGTCACCATTATTGTTAAATTTTGATGTGAACTATAACACGTTCCTTGGAAAAAGTAATTTGAACACTGCACTTGTTGCGAGTTATTTCTCAGAGCGTGTATATTCTGTGGGGACACGTGGTTTTGAGAATATAAAAGAAATAGGTGTTCCTACTCTTGATATCGTATCGTCCATTGCCACAGGTGATAATGGAAAGTTATCTCTTAAAGTTCGTAACCTGCTAGACCCTACCTATAAGCTGGAACGTCAAGGTAATGGTGCAGGATCTAACATTGTCTTAAGCGAATATAAACGTGGAATTGACATAAGCTTAGGATACAGCTACAAGTTTTAATCATTAGATAAAGATTGCTTAACATACTTTCTGAGCAACCCGCAATACTTTTGACCAACTAATAAAACACAAATTAAAACTCTTACGATGAAAAAAATTCTTTTACTTACAGCAGCAGTATTTGCAACTGTTTTTACTTCCTGTGACACTGACCCTGTAGTTATCAACGGTGGTGGAAATCAGGACAGTTTAAATCTAGCTGGGAATGTTACTGAAAACAGAACATTAACTGCTGGTAATGCGTATGTCCTTAACGGACCTATGTTTGTTAAAAGCGGAGTAACGCTTACAATTGAGCCTGGAACTACCATCACAGCTACTGCAGGTGGAACTGACGTTTATCTTCTTGTAGAAAGAGGTGGGAAAATAATAGCTGATGGCACTGCCGCTGCTCCTATACGTTTCACAAGTTCTTCTCGTGTTCCTGCTGCTTGGGGTGGAGTTATCATTAATGGTAACGCTTTGATCTCAGGACAAACTGCTGGCGTAGAGGCTGGTACTGAGGTTAATTCGGGTGTGTTCTTTGGTGGAACAAATGATGCAGACAATTCAGGGGTTTTGAACTATGTTGTAATCGAATACACTGGCGCACGTATAGATGGTGATGCTGAGCACAACGGTCTTACCCTAAACGGTGTAGGTTCTGGAACTACAATATCTAACGTCTGGATTGCAAATGGCGATGATGACGGAATCGAGTTTTTCGGTGGGTCGGTAAACGTAAGCAACATTTTTGTACTTAATGCAAAAGACGACATGTTTGACTTTTCTCAAGGGTACCGTGGTACTGCAACAAATCTTTATGGTATAAGAGAAGCTGCTTACACTGCTGTAACTTCAGACCCACGTGGTATTGAGGCTGATGGTAACCTAGACGGAAACTCGCCAACAGATATTAATCAGTCTAACTTTACCGTGAATGGAGTGACTATTATAAACCGTGGAAACATGGTTGAATTTTCAGACCTTATCAAAATACGTCGTGGTGCTACAGCAACAATAACTAATGCTTTAGCTGGTACATTTGGAACCGCTACTGCTGCAGATTTTATCGACATGGAAGATTCAAGAGGTAACAGTACAGCTGCATCAGTTGTAAATGCTACCGCAAATGGAACTGCTGACGGAGCTGACAATAAAAATGCACCTGGGGCAACACTAAATGTTACTACTACAAACACGGGTGCAAGTGCAAGCGCATTTGCTTGGACTGGATATTCTTTTTAATTACTAGAGTAAATTATAGAATTAGCCGTAAAAGCCACTCATCATGAGTGGCTTTTTTTTGGTTTTAATTTATTTCTATTCTTATACC
>JANQTO010000111.1 GCA_030731685.1 Nonlabens sp. | reverse complement strand
TGCCAATATTTGTTTCATCTACTTCATAATGTTGTAAGGCATCGTAATAATCATAAGATATAGAAGGAGTAGCACTGGGCTGTACTTGTGGCAAGATGCGCTTGCCTGTCTGTCCACCAGATGTTATATAATAATAGGAATCATCAGTATATGGATTTATGAAGCTTTCATTTTCCCTAACAAAATCTGTATCAGTCGCAACACCATAAAACAAAATCACATCATTGTTATCAAAACGACCATCGCCTTCACCGGTAACTGTGATGGCTACTTCTGGAGGATCGTAAGCAATCGTTTGGCTATTTATAAGTGGCAGCGACTTACCACCATGCCCATAAATCTTAATTGTACTAGGATCTAATCCATTAAGGTCCATTCCTAGGCTTTGTAAAAAAGAGCGATTTAATCTATGGACACCTGTTTTATCTACTTTGAAACGAAACCAAGACCCAGAAGCTAGTAGTGAATTTCCAAATGGCGCCATTTTAGCAACCGTAGTTTTTTGAATACCTGCAGTAGTTAAAGTTGCAGTAAAAGAAAGAACTCTACGATATGTGGAACCATCTTTATATATAGGAGATACAGTGAGCTGTTGAAAACTTTGCTTTCGCGAAAGCGCACTCTTTAAACTGCTTGTAAACGCTAGCGGAATTGCAGTTCTATCTAAATCATACAGCGCAGAAACTGGAAGTATTTCAGTTCTAAGATTTGTAATAGACAGACTAACGTCGTCATTTTCTCGACCAAATGCAATATTGCGCCTAAAATAGATGTGTGGCTTTTCAAAAACAAAATCATCCTTAAAATGCGGGATTTTCAAGTCCATTGAACCAATTATATGATGCACTGGCTCATCCCAATCTAACGTTATAGTTTGAGACTGTGCATAGGCAACACCAGTAAAACATAATAAGACTAGACAAATAATACTTTTCATTAAAAGGAAAACGACATCATAATCGTTCTAGTATTTTAATCGTTAAAATAAAACTATCACAACATAAAATAAACACGAACTAACGGCGTTATTATACAGTGAATAACAAATGTAACGTGAATATTTTCAAAATAATGCTTTTGAATTAAAACGAAGTGATTATATTGCACGACATTTTTTATAATAAATTTAAGAATGAAGAAGTACTTTGTAGTAAAATTTGCAGTAGCAATACTGGCTGGAGTGACCGTAATAAGCTGCGGTAAGGGTAATGACTATTCTACCACTTCCCGTGGTACAGGATGGGACGTTACTGGTAAAGGACCTACGGGTTTTGAACTTAATACTAAATATAAGGAGCAAGCTACGGGCCCAGGACTTGTTTTTGTAGAAGGCGGAACATTTACAATGGGACGTGTTAAAGACGACCCTATGCACGACTGGAACAACACACCAAATCAACAACACGTTCAGTCCTTTTACATGGATGAGACCGAGGTTACAAACGGTATGTACGTGGAGATGCTTGACTGGGTAAAGTTAGTTTTCCCACCTGAAGATGAAGAATATCGCAATATTTATAACGGTTTTGTACCTGATACATTAGTTTGGAGAAACCGCTTAGGTTATAATGAAGAGATGACTAAGAATTACTTACGTCACCCTTCTTATCAAAACTATCCAGTTGTTGGTGTTTCTTGGATTCAAGCCGTTGAGTACTCTGAGTGGAGAACTGACCGCGTGAATGAATTAATCTTAGGTCAAGAAGGATACACTTCTAAAGATGCCATGGGAACTGTAGAAGCAGGGTCAACCTTTTCGACTGAGACTTACCTAAATACACCTTCACTTGCATATGGTGGAGACGAGGCAAAAACAAAAGGAGGTAAAAGATCTGACGCAAGAGAGAAAAAGAAAACGCAAATTGCAACTAAAAATGGAACTGGCGAGCCTACGGGTCTTTACGTAACTCGTAAAGATGGTATTATACTTCCAGGATACAGACTTCCTACCGAAGCAGAATGGGAATATGCAGCACTTGCTGAAAACGGAAACCGTGAGTACAATGCAATACGTGGTCGTAAGAAATACCCATGGGATGGTCAGTACACACGTAGCGGAAAACGCACTAACCGTGGCGACCACAAAGCTAACTTTAAGCAAGGTGATGGTGATTACGGTGGTATAGCTGGTTGGAGTGATGACGGTGCAGATATTACTGCAAAAGTGAAGAACTATGCGCCTAACGATTTCGGTATATACGACATGGCAGGTAACGTTTCAGAATGGGTTGCAGACGTCTATCGTCCTATGGTTGATGATGAGTTCAACGACTTCAACTATTTCCGTGGAAACGTTTACACTAAAAACAAAATAGGACCTGATGGAATGATTGCGATAGTAAGTGCAGACTCTATTCCTTATGACACACTTGCAAATGGTAAATTGATTGCACGTGCACTACCAGGAGAAATTCAGCAGGTTGCAGTGGATGACAACGAAACTTATCTACGTACAAATTTTGACAAATCTGACAACCGCAATTTTAGAGATGGTGATGCACAATCTACACGTTACTTTGAAGAATCTGGAACACTAGACAGCTCTAAACGCATGTACAACGCTCCAATCCACAATGTAAGCGCTGATACACTTGGCTCACTTGACAGACAATACGATAAAGCCAAAACCCGCACTACACTTATAAATAATGAGGTGCGCGTTATAAAAGGCGGCTCTTGGAGAGATCGAGAGTACTGGTTAGACCCAGCACAACGTAGATTTTATCCACAAGATATGGCTAAAGATGACTTGGGCTTCCGTTGTGCAATGTCACGTACAGGTTCTAAATCACAAAAATCTAAAAGACCTAGAAACTAAATAACCTAGCACATTATAAAAAAAGCCCTTATTTTTAAGGGCTTTTTTATGCGCAATAATCAATTATGATACAAGAACTTTACGACATATTTTTGAAAAGTAGCGGGGTCAATACAGACACAAGGACAATTAAAAAAGACCAGCTCTATTTCGCTTTAAGAGGTGAAAATTTTGACGGAAACAAGTTTGTTGAACAAGCTCTAAAAAACGGTGCAATCCACGCTATAACTAGCGACGAGTCTTTTGAAAACCATCACAATGTCACTGTCGTCTCAAACACACTAAACACACTACAAGATCTTGCTACGTATCACAGAAACTCACTAAACATTCCCATTGTTGCTCTCACTGGAAGCAACGGTAAAACCACGACAAAGGAACTCATACTATCAGTTCTATCACAAGCATTTAGTGTAAAAGGGACACGAGGTAATTTAAACAACCATATAGGAGTACCACTCACGCTGTTAAGTTTTGACAGTACCACGGAAATAGGTGTTGTAGAAATGGGCGCAAATCACCAGTTAGAAATTGCCGCACTTTCTGAAATAGCAAAACCTAATTATGGCCTTATTACTAATTTTGGCAAGGCGCATATGGAAGGTTTTGGAGGTATAGAAGGAATCAAAAAAGGGAAAAGCGAACTTTACGATTATCTTAAAAAGTCTGGTGGAACTGCAATTATAGGGCGTTGGGATGCTGAGCAGGAAGCACGCACTAAAGAAATAAAACGCATTAAAACACCTGTTGATACTCGCATCATAGATAATACTGAACTACTATGTTTTGAAATTAACGGAAAAAAGGTAGAAACCCAGCTTACAGGCGTATACAACTATCACAATGCATTGCTAGCATATGCAATAGGTCTTTTATTTGACATGAACGACGATGCAATTATAAATGGCATAAGCAACTACGAGCCTACTAACCATAGGTCGCAAGTTATTCACAAAGGAGATTTGCAACTCATTATGGACTCATACAACGCAAACCCCAGTAGTATGGAAGTGGCTATTGAAAATTTAGCAAACAAAGATGCAGAATATAAAATAGCGATACTCGGTGACATGTTTGAGTTAGGGATTTATGCCCAAGAAGAGCATCAGAAAATAGTCTACCTTGCTCAGCAATCAGCGATAAACGAGGTTCACCTTATAGGCAGTAATTTCAACAAAACAGATTGTAAAACCGCAATAAGCCATGAGAGTTTTGAAGAATTTACAGCGTCATTTAAACTGCCAGAAGATAAAAAAGCTACCATTTTAATAAAAGGCTCTCGCGGTATGGCACTTGAGCGCGTTTTAAACCTCTTATAAGTCAGCAGTTTAAAAAATATTTTTGAAATAATGTGGTAATTACTTTCACCAAAGAAGAAATTATGTAAATTTGCCACCGCTTTACAGCTAAAGGTACCTTAGCTCAGTTGGTAGAGCAAAGGACTGAAAATCCTTGTGTCCCTGGTTCGATTCCTGGAGGTACCACAAAAGCCCAATCTCACGATTGGGCTTTTTGTTTTAATGTGTTTTGTCAAAGTATACTTAAAACCATAAACCCGCAAGATATATTCAAAACGATAACTTAAATTAACATTCACTCCTATCATACATTAGAACTATCGGCACTTATTTATATCTTCGCCACCATTAATGTGGGATTAGCTCAGTTGGTTCAGAGCGTTACGTTGACATCGTAGAGGTCGCTGGTTCGAGCCCAGTATTCCACACTAGCATTACTCATGGTTTTTATTATAGACATAGGCAATACTGCGGTAAAAATAGCTGTAGTAGATCACTTAAAAGTGTATGACATACGCAGGTGCGATGCTACAACTTTTGATATACAATTTGGAGAACTCCATCTTAAATACCCAACAGTCAAACAAATCGTTTGGTGCCAGGTAGGTTACTTCCCTATTCTTTTAAAGGAAAAGCTTCAAGAGCATTTTTCGTTTTACGAAATTACTACAGCATGTGCGCTACCTTTTAAAAACCTGTATAAGTCTGACACGCTAGGCGCAGACCGTATGGCGCTGGTTGCAGGAGTACCCCAATATGCTAAACCTGGACAAGGAACGCTTATAGTGAGTATAGGAACATGCATTACCTACGACTATTTAGATGCCCATAATGAATACCACGGCGGAGCAATTTCACCAGGATTTAGACTGCGATATGAATCGCTTCATAATTTTACGGCAAACTTGCCGTTATTAACTCCAGTAAAGCAAGAAACTTTTATAGGAGATACCACTGCAAGCTCTATACATAATGGAGTCATAAATGGAATACTGCAAGAGATAAAGGGAACACGCAAACAGTATAAAACACTCGATGTCAACATTAACTGTTTGTTAACAGGAGGCGATGCACAAGTATTGCATCCTGAGCTAAAAAGACGTTTCTTTGCCACGCCTTTTTTAATGCTTCACGGCATATATAATTTGTATACATTCAATAAATAAATATGATAAGAAGTATTTTAATCGCGGTCCTGCTTTTGGCTACTACAAGCACCATTGCACAAACCCGTACTTCATCCCCATACTCCTATTTTGGGCTAGGCCAGCAAACTTTTAGAGGCACCATTGAAAATCGAAGCATGGCAGGAATTAGCACCTACCTAGATAGCGTTCACGTCACCATACAAAATCCAGCGAGTTATGGCAATCTCAGACTTACAAACTACGGCTTAGGAGCCGTTTATACAGCTACGACAGCTAAAGCGGAAACAATCGATGGTGAAGTCTCAGAAAACTCAAATGCAACAACAATAGAATATTTAAGTTTAGGCTTTCCTATAGGAACAAGAGCTGGTGTAGGTTTTGGCCTTGTGCCGTTCAAATCTGTAGGTTACAATCTGGGCAATACCTCAAACGAGCTATACAGTAGGTTTAGTGGCTCTGGCGACATAACAAGAGCTTATTTAGGAGCTGGTTTCAAAATAAACAAGCAATTTAGCGTTGGAGCTGAATTTAGATACAATTTTGGAGAAGAAATTAACTCTTCCAGTGTAGCAATTAATACTGTACAATTTGGAACAAATGAGGTTAATGAGTCAGATTTTTCCGGAGCATCCTATAATTTTGCATTGCATTACCAAAATATCATCAACGAGAAGTACGAACTTCAGGCGAGTTTGATTTATGCCCCAGAGAGCACCATAAGCTCCTTAAATAACCGCACACTTAATACATTTTCACTGGACAGTGAACAAAATGAGGTCACAACTGGTCAGCGTACATTTGACCAAACTACAGAAAAACTGAAATTACCTAGCGACCTAACCCTAGGTCTAAGCATAGGTCAGCGTCTAGAATGGGCCGTTGCTGCAGAATATAGTATGCGTGGAACAAGCGCGACAACGGCAAGAAGTTTTGCACCACCTAACGGTGCTTCTTTTGAAGACGCAGCAACGTATCGTATTGGCGGTTTTTATATTCCTGACTACAATAGCATTACAAGCTACTGGAACAGAGCAACCTACCGCGGCGGCATGCGTTATGAACAAACCGGCCTCATGCTCGAAAATGAATCCATAACAGAGTTTG
>JANQTO010000110.1 GCA_030731685.1 Nonlabens sp. | reverse complement strand
CACATACGCAGTTCCAGTACTATAATAAAAGCCAATAGGATTTGGACCGCTCACGGCAGTTAAATAAATCAAAGTTCCCGCAGGTGCAATTTCAGCAGCTGCTGTTGGCAAAACTGCGACTTTTGGAATGGTCAGTCCATTGTATTCATTAGCTATGAGGCCTGTTCTCGCAACTACTTCTAAATCGGTAGTTGGTAAGTTTGTACCTATTCCTACTTGTGCGTTTATATGAAAAGAAGCAGTGAGGAACGCTGCTAGGAGTATAATTTTCTTCATGGTTTGAGCAATTTACATACCGAATATAAACTAACCATGTGAAAGAAAATACGGGCAAAAAATAATTAACAACCTTAAACGGATTTATCTAGACTTCGTCTTAAATAAACGATAAGTACCGTAAATATTCGTTGTATGTAAATTTGTAAACGACTGTTTTAACAGTGGTTATGATAATATTAGACCTCGGTGAGTTTTGCTTGAAGCATCTTGATTTGGTCGCGTAATCGTGCAGCTTCCATAAAGTCAAGTTCTTTAGCACTTTTCTCCATGCTCTTGCGTGACTCACGTATTTTTTTCTCGAGTTGCTCCTTATTGAGATAGGTGGCTTCCTCTTCCGCTGCTTTTAGGGATAGCACTTCTTCTATGGCATAAGTTGCTGTATTCTTTCTGTAAAGTGCACTTTCCAGTTTTTTCTTAATGGCTGTAGGTTCTAGACCGTGCAGCTTGTTATGTTCTATTTGTTTGGACCTGCGGTATTCGGTTTGGTCTATGGTCTGCTGCATGGAGTTCGTTATTTTGTCTGCATACAAAATAGCTAGTCCATTCACATTACGCGCTGCTCTACCTATGGTTTGTGTTAAGGAACGATTGTTTCTTAAAAAACCTTCTTTGTCTGCATCGAGTATAGCAACTAGTGAAACCTCTGGTAAATCCAGTCCTTCACGCAATAAATTCACGCCTATCAGTACGTCAAAGATTCCTTCACGCAAATCCTGCATAATTTCTACACGTTCCAGTGTGTCCACATCGCTGTGAATATACCTACAACGCACCGAGATACGTGATAAATACTTTGTTAGCTCTTCGGCCATACGTTTTGTAAGCGTTGTTACCAGCACGCGCTCGTCAGCTTCTTCTCGTTTACGTATTTCTTCTACGAGGTCATCTATTTGGTTTAGACTTGGTCGTACTTCAATGATAGGGTCCAGTAGGCCAGTTGGTCTTATGATTTGCTCGACGTAAACACCTTCGGTTTTTGCGAGT
>JANQTO010000109.1:260-1264 GCA_030731685.1 Nonlabens sp. | reverse complement strand
AATGTGTAAGATGGTCCCCAACGCTGGATTTTTATTACCTATTGCTACTTGAGCTTCAAGACTACAAGTGGTTAGAAGTGCTAGGCAAATAAGAGTATGTAAAAATCGCATTACATTAATTTTTCACTAAGGTTGACAAAGGTAGTTGTATTACTTCCTGAATCTTTGCCCATATGTTAATAAAACAGTTGATTCTACAAGATGTCAATTATCTACGTTTAAATACAGGTGTTAGTTGTGCTTAATCGGTTTTTATTTTAATAATGAGTGTTGACAGGTTATTTGAATATGTCTTAGACTAACGTTTGTTAGTTCTGTCAAAGTCTTTTTGTATTTTCGTAGTCGTGTAGTTTGAAACTATAAACCACTATAATATGTGAAGGTGTTCGCTTTCGCGAAAGCATCTTTTAAACAATTCTTAGAAATAATGATACTACAAAGTTATATAAACGGCCAGTGGCAAGCTGGTGAAGAAAAGGCGGCGAGCAATATGTACGATGCCATTACCGGTGAGGTAATAGGTTTAACGAGTACAAGCGGTTTAGATATTACCAGTGCATTGCAATACGGTCGTGACCATGGCAAGGTGTTACGAGACATGACCTTCCAGCAACGTGGTAACATGATTAAAAAGCTAGCGCTTTATCTCAATAAACGCAAAGAAGCTTTTTATGAAATAAGCTATAAAACAGGCGCAACCCGAGCTGATAGCTGGGTAGATATAGAAGGTGGTTTTGGGAACCTGTTTGCTAACGCCAGCTTGCGTAAGCTTTTTCCAGACCAGTCTTATGCGGTAGAAGGTGACCCTATCGATTTATCGCGTGGTGGTAGGTTTATGGCTCATCACATATTAGTTCCTAAAAAAGGAGTTGCTGTACATATAAATGCGTTTAATTTCCCAGTTTGGGGTATGCTGGAAAAATGTGCCGTAAACTGGATGGCAGGTATGCCTGCTGTCGTATTGCCAGCACCACAAACAGCGTTTTTAACAGAGGCTGTGGTAC
>JANQTO010000109.1:0-250 GCA_030731685.1 Nonlabens sp. | reverse complement strand
CGAGCATTCTTGACACCGTTACGTCACAAGATGTAGTTACATTCACAGGTAGTGCGGCGACAGGTAGAAAGCTCAAAGCGCACCCGCGATTAATAGAAGAGTCTGTCCCATTTACCATGGAGGCCGATTCCTTAAACTCGTCTGTTCTCGGGCCAGACGCAGTTCCTGGAACACCCGAATTTGACATTTTTGTAAAGGAAGTACGCAAAGAAATGACCTCTAAAACAGGTCAAAAATGTACCGCAATACG
>JANQTO010000108.1 GCA_030731685.1 Nonlabens sp. | reverse complement strand
ACGCCGCCATTTCCATAATTGTTAGCTTGAAAATTACCGCTTGCTTCATCAAAACCGTATTGATACCAGATATCGTGCATAACATTATTCATGTAAAATAGATTCACCGTTGCGCCAGGCAAATTCTGCGAAGCTGGTACTTGCAGTTGTTGTGAAATATCAAAGTTTAGTGCTATACCGCCACTGGGAGCAGCACCAAATGTTGAGCCTTGTCCGTCTTGATCTTCTTGTGCATATACATTGTTACCACGTGTTATTAAAAATTCAGGACCTACAACACCATCAGTATCGTGCCATCCAAACGGTGAAGCGACCAAATTTGCAGGGCTATTCAGTAACGTGGTTTGGTTGTTTATGTGATTTGGACTTTCGGCTGGTAAAGCAAAAACGCGGTACTGGGAATTATCCATAAAAGTGGAAGTGGCAGTTTGTGAAGCGCTTTTCCCAAAGGAGTAGGTATTTACAATATTATGGGCGTGACTATCGTGAGCACCGTCAAAATTGCAGCTTATGACTAAATCAGTAGATTTAATGAAGGTTCCGTTTGTAGCGTCTATAAAAACTTCGTGGTAATGTTTGTAATCTGTTGTGTAAATAAGGACTTCCCAAGCCAATTTTAATTGGTTTTCACTAGGTACATATTTTAATTTGACTGGAATTTCTTCATTGGAAAGTGATTCATTAGTGAAGAAGTACTCCTTTTGCTCAACTTGTCTTAAAAGTACATTTGATTGTGAGCTGTTGAGATTCATTACAGTTGCGGCTTGCTGTATTGCATTGTTTGGTGTTATTGAAGCGGTTGTTCTTTGTATACGACTAGCAATATTGCTTTGAAAAGACATGCTTGCGTTTAGTACCTGGTCATTTCTAATAGCGAGAGATGAGGTTGAATTTTTTACTTCTATGCCATTATGTAACTGAGAAACGTAGACATTATGAAGATTCATGCTTCTTGAATAAGAGGAGCTGGAAATTCGGGTTTCGTAAACATCGTTTAATTGTAAATTGTGCTTCTCAAAATTTGAATTTAAATAGGTGCTTACTATTTGTTGAAAATCCTGAGCACTTAAAAATCCTGATGTAAGAGTGACTAAGACGAGTATAATTGCTCTCATAATGTGTTTTAAATTAACTAGGTACGTAAACTATAAAGTTGTCGTTTAATATTGCTGCAATATACATCTCGAATATTAAAATAAAGCAGATTCTATTCGTGCCAAGGTTTATAATCGTTAAAAAGAAGGTAAATTGAATGTTTGAAACTGCGAAGTCTTAACCTTAAGCTAACCTTATAATTACAGATTCTAAATAACAATCTCCTTAACTTTACATATTATCCTTATGTTGAAACTATGAAAGAATATAGCGCAAAAATCTTACTTGTAGACGATGAGCCAGACATACTGGAAATTGTAGGTTACAACCTAAAAAATGAGGGGTATCAAGTTTTTACCGCTGCTAACGGCGATGAAGCCATCAAAAAAGCTAAAAAGAAAAAACCGGACCTTATTATTTTAGATGTGATGATGCCTGTAATGGATGGTATGGAAGCTTGCGAGAAAATGCGCAAAATGCCCGAGTTGGAGCACACAATTATTACCTTTCTTACGGCACGTAGTGAAGATTATTCTATGATAGCAGGTTTTGATGTAGGTGCAGACGACTATATCACAAAACCCATCAAACCTCGTGTTCTGGTCTCTAAAGTAAAGTCATTACTACGTCGTAAACTTCAGGTAGAAGAAATAGCGGCTAATTCTGGCAGTACTAAATTAGGAGACCTGGTTATAGATCATGACCAGTACAAAGTGTTCCTGCGTAAGGAGGAACTTGTTTTCCCTAGAAAAGAATTTGAATTATTATCGTTGTTAACATCACAGCCTGGTAAAGTTTTTAAACGAGAAGAAATTCTCGAAACAATTTGGGGCGTTGATGTTGTCGTAGGTGGCCGTACCATAGATGTACATATTAGAAAATTAAGAGAAAAATTAGGTGATGACAGTATTAATACTATCAAAGGTGTCGGGTATAAGTATGTAAAATGATTGTCAAGCAAAAAAAAACTATTCCTAAAAAAGTAAAACGCAGTTACAAGTTTGCACTTAGAACTTCACTTGCCATTTGTATTGCTGTTACCGTTGTGTTATCTTTTTACGTGATACTTATCGCAAAACAGCCATGGTGGCACATTGGACTGGGTTTTCTGGGGTGTTTCGTTATATGCTTTGCTGCTATACAACTCCGTGCGCAAAAATTTATTTACAAACGTATCCAGCATATTTATAACGAGGTGGCTGTTCTCGATGCAACTGCATTTGATAAAATGCCTATCGCTACAGACATGAAAATGCTCAAATCACAAGTGGAACAGTACGCCCGTGAGAAAAAGGTAGAGATAGAAACGCTACAAATACGAGAAGAATATCGTAAAGAATTTTTAGGAAATGTTTCTCACGAGCTCAAAACACCGTTGTTCACCATTCAGGGATATATTGATACATTGTTAGATGGTGCTCACAAGGATAAAAGCCTCCGGAAAAAATATCTAACAAGAGCGCAAAAAGGAGTTGATCGTCTGACATATATTGTGAACGACCTAGACATGATTACAAAACTCGAAATAGGCGATATGAGTCTAGAGAAAGACATTTTTGACATTGTAGAACTGGTGCATCAGGTCTTTGATCAGTTCGAAATGAAAGCTAGTAAAAAGAAAATATCCCTAGAAACAGACATCGTTTATAAAGAACAAATACTTGTTCATGCAGATGCTGCCAGAGTGCAACAAGTCATTTCAAATCTTGTTGTGAATTCCATTAAATACGGACGTGAAAATGGCACTACCGAAGTTTCTATTGAGGACCTCATAAACAACAAAGTAATCGTGCGCGTTACAGATAATGGTGAAGGCATCGCAGCAGAGCATTTACCCAGACTGTTTGAGCGTTTTTTTAGAGTAGACCGTTCAGGTAATCGCAAGGAAGGTGGGTCCGGTCTGGGACTTGCTATTGTGAAGCACATTATAGAGGCGCACAATGAGCGTATCTATATAGAAAGTGAGCTAGGTATGGGCTCAGAGTTTTCCTTTACACTTGAAAAAGCAGTTTCTAATAAAAAAGCTATTGAAGACATTGAGGTCATAGTGGAAGCGTAAGCTTCAAAACCAGTAAAATCTGTAACGCGTTCTAACATGTCTATTGTAAAAACATCTTGAGTTGCAAAAGGTACAATGCCATCTGCCTGCAGTTTTTCAGCTAAATACTCTTGCTCGTGCTGTCCAGGAGTTGGTATAAAAAAAGCCTTTTTTCCTAGTTTACATAAATCCATGATAGTCGTGTAACCACTTCTAGAAAGAATGAGTTCACTCCGGTCCAGCGCTTTTTGAAGTCCTTCAGTAGATAAGTAGTTATAATATGTTACTTTGCCTCGTTTATCTACCCTTTGTTCTTTTTCAACTTTTCCTGCAACAAATAGTACCTCGCCGCGATAATTTTTAAGTTCACCTAAAAGCTTTTTCTCTAAAATGCCACGTTGAGGTTCTGGTCCAGAAAGTAGTACCAAGAGGTCATATTTTTTCTGATAACTGCCCGTATTTTGAAATCTTGATAATGGACCGGTGTAAACTTGTTTTACATTACTTACGTTTACCTGAGATAAAATCCCTGAAAGATTAGGTTGTGTAACAACGTCAGGAATCCAGCAGGTATTAAAGCGCTTTATAAAAAACCTATGAGACATTGTGGAGAGCCACGTCGTACTGCCACTCAATACCCTAAGCTGGTGGGTTATATAAACGCAAGGAACTTTTGAACTAAATAATCCCATGCGGTTGTCAGAGATAACACCGTCTATTTTCTCTATACGAATAATGGATTGTAAAGAGCTATGTTCCTTAATTATGGCCCTTAAAATTTTAGGGGTATCCATTATTACTTTCCACTTGAGGGAAGTTGCTGGTTTACCGTAACTAATATTGTAAGATGGCAATTCAATGAACTGCTGTCGAGGAAATTCTTTTTTCAATAACATCAATGCGTCGCCATCACTTGCTATGATAGGGTTGTCACCGTTTTCAAGTAGCGCTTTTATGATAGGAATGCATCTAGTTGCGTGTCCTAAGCCCCAATTTAGTGGAGCAACCAATATGTTTTTAGATATTTGCACCTTGCAAAGATACTTGGATAGGAGTATTTCCTATTTTAAGTAAACATTATCTAATCTTTAAACTACTACAGTGGGATCTAAAAATAAACTCAAGCGATTTAATGAAAACGAGACCTTTAATAACGTCGTGCAACCTACGCGTGAAGAAATGGTCGCGGGTTTTGCCCATAAAGGAAAATGGAACGAGTTCTTTAAAAACGATAATCCTATAACCCTAGAGCTGGGCTGTGGTAAGGGAGAATATACTATCGCGCTGGCGCGTAAATATCCAGAGCGCAATTTTATAGGAATTGATATTAAAGGAGCACGATTTTGGCGAGGTGCAAAAACTGCGGTAGAGGAAAATCTACCTAACGTAGCTTTTTTAAGAACCCAGATTGAGCTTGTTGATTACGCTTTCGCGAAAGCGGAAATAGCAGCAATATGGATTACTTTTCCAGACCCTCAAATAAAGTACAAGCGCACAAAACACCGCATGACAAACCCCGTTTTTCTAGATAAATACCGTCACATATTACAGCCCGACGGGCTCATGCACTTAAAGACAGATTCCGAATATATGCACGGTTACACGCTGGGTTTGTTACAAGGATTGGGCGAAGAGATTTTATATGCACACCATGACATTTATACAAATACCGAAGCTCCAGAAGAAGTCGTGGGTACCCAAACATTCTACGAAAAGCAGTATCTTGAGGTCGGTAAAGCGATAACATATATAAAATTTAGACTGCGGTAAATGGATTTGATTTTACACTTCATCTTTGGATTTGGCGTCGGTTTTATAGGGGTGATTCCGCCGGGATTGCTCAATATGACTGCAGCAAAGATTAGTGTAAAACAAAACAGACGTGCTGCGCGTATTTTTGCTCTAGGCGCATCACTAGTCGTGATTGCTCAAGTGTATGTAGGTGTCTTTTTCTCTAAGATATTAAGTGAAAATCCAGACATTTTAGAGCGCATGGAGCAGTTTGCTATCGCCGTTTTCATTGCATTGTCTATTTTCTTTTTTTTAAAAGCACGTTCCGATGCTGGGCCAGCGGTTGAACCGATAGAAAGCTCAAACGCAAAATTGTTTAGTCAAGGATTTATACTAAGTGCCCTCAATATTTTCCCGATACCGTTTTATATAGGTTTCAGCTCGTTCCTTGCCAGTAGAGGTTTGTTTGCGTTTAAATTTCCCACCGCACATTTATTTATTGCAGGAGCCGCGCTTGGCACTTTTTTTATGCTACTTGCGTATAGTAATTTAGTGCGTATTTTTAAATTTAATAACCGCACGTTCTCTCGGAAGATTCATTACATATTAGCTGTCCTCACGCTACTAGTCGCGTTATTTACATTAGCAAAAATGTACCTGTAGCCATGGAAGAAAAAGATTTTTTCCAACGCGTTTATGATGTTGTTCGGTTAGTTCCCGCAGGTCGCGTTACAAGCTATGGTGCCATTGCAAAATACCTAGGTGCTGCGCGCAGCAGTAGGGCGGTAGGTTATGCGATGAATGCATCGCACAACTTAGAAGATGTACCTGCGCAACGCGTTGTGAACAGAAACGGTTTACTTACGGGAAAGCACCATTTTCAAGGCACAAACCTCATGCAACAGTTGCTAGAAAGTGAAGGCTTGACTATTAAGGAAAATCAGGTACAGGATTTTAAGAAAGTGTTCTGGGACCCTTCTGTTGAGTTGATTTAGTATAAAGTTCCAGTTCCAGTTTCAGTCTCAGTTTGCAGTTTCGTGAAACCTCTGAGGTTTAACAAACCTCGGAGGTTTTTACCACAAAAGATTTATCTGATTTAGGTTGATTTTGTAAAAGTTAGGGAATGCCGTTTTTAGTTTCTAGTTGCAGTTCTTTCTTATAGTTTAAAATACTTATATGGTATACTGCGGCTATTCTTTTTAAAAAAAAAGCTCCTTCCCTCTGGGAAGGCTGGGATGGGATTTCAGTAGTTTACAGTAAGTAGCTGAAACTTCTTGAAACCTAGGAGGTTTTTATTACTAAAGATTTAGAATTGTAGATTGATTTATCAGAACTTAAAATCCTATTAGGCAAACGATTTTCAATAGTGGCTTGATGTTTCAGCTTGCTTGTTATTCGCCACATAGAGCAACATCTTTTGTCACAAATCATTATATTTTTTCCACGGCAACAAACAAGCAAGTACTCAATCAGAAAAAAGTCCAGGCTCTATATTTTATAATCTTAGGTCATTTCACTAAAAATGATCTGCTATTCCTAGT
>JANQTO010000107.1 GCA_030731685.1 Nonlabens sp. | reverse complement strand
ACTTGCTCAAGTGTAGCAACGTTCTTTTCTGGGTTTTCAGAAACAGCGATGATGTCTGCATAGAAACCTGGTTGTACCTGACCTATATTTGATTCTTCCTTTAAAATAAGTGCTGGTGTTATCGTTGCGCTTTGAATAGCTTCCATAGCTGGCATTCCGGCTTCTACCATGTAACCAAATTCCTTAGCATTCTTGCCGTGTTCAAACACACCTGCATCGGTACCAAAAACGATAGGTACGCCGCGTTTGTATGCTCTGCTAAATGTTCCTTGTATTTGTGGACCTACTTCTCTCGCCTTTGGGACTACAATTGCAGGATAAAAACCTTCAACCTCAGCTTTTTCGGCTACCTCTTTACCTGCTGTTATAGTTGGAACAAGGTAACAATCCATTTTTTTCATTAAATCCATAGTTTCTTCACTCATATACGTACCGTGTTCTATAGTTTTTACGCCACCCAAAACCGCGCGACGCATACCTTCATCACCATGCGCGTGTGCCGCCACATGCATACCATAGTCGGCCGCAGTGCTAGTGATTGCTTTAATTTCTTCTACAGTAAATTGTGGATTACTACCATTTTTTGCAACGCTTAATACGCCACCGGTTGCGGTTATTTTAATGACATCTGCACCATTTTTGTAGCGATGACGCACAGCCTCGCGGCCTTCGTCTGGACTGTTTGCAACACCTTCTCGAGGTCCTGGGTCTCCCATAAATTTCTGGTTACCACCATTTGTCGGGTCGGCATGACCGCCTGTAGTTGCAATGGATTTCTCGGCAGTGAAAATTCTTGGCCCTACGAGTTTTCCTTTATTGATAGCATCGCGTAAAGAAACGTTTATACCACTACCGCCTAAATCACGAACAGTCGTAAATCCGGACATTAAGGTGATTTCTGCATACTTTACGGAGTCATAAGCAACATCTGCCGGGTCATCAACAAACTTAGAAATATAAGCATGCGGATTATATTCTGTCTCCATGTGCACGTGCATGTCAGTAAAACCAGGCATGACCCATTTGTTTTTAAGGTCTACGTATAGCGCATCTACAGGCGCTGTTTTATATCCTTTTTCTACTTTGGTTATGCGATTATCTACCACCGTAATGGTCATTTCTTGCTGCCATGTTCCCTTTTGAGCGTCCAACAAATGACCCGCATGGATTGTGGTTGTTTTTTGTGCAAGGGCAGCTATCATAACGAACAACATTCCCAAAGTAAGTAAACCTTTCATAGTATAAAATTGAGTGTACAAGTTAAGATAATTTACGGG
>JANQTO010000106.1 GCA_030731685.1 Nonlabens sp. | reverse complement strand
GACTATGAGAACCTTTCTCAGAAATACGAGCCTTACATAGAATATAAAAGTAGTATTT
Source organism: Nonlabens sp. (assembly GCA_030731685.1). Classification (GTDB taxonomy): domain Bacteria; phylum Bacteroidota; class Bacteroidia; order Flavobacteriales; family Flavobacteriaceae; genus Nonlabens. The sequence goes on along the minus strand of JANQTO010000106.1, from coordinate 6,399 downwards.
ACAGCTCTTGGGGATCACAAGTAAATTACGGAGATGCTCAAGGTAATTACCGCATACAAGGTGCAAGCGCTGACCAGCAGTATATAGAGAATGAAACAATGGTCACAGGCCGTTTTCTCAACCAAAAAGACGTAGATGAATCTCGTAAAATTGCCATTATAGGCTATCAGGTAAAACAAGACCTGTTTAAAGATAAAAATCCCATTGGAGAAAATATTATGCTCAATAACACCTCCATTTTTAAAGTTGTGGGCGTTTACACAGATCCAGGTGGCACAAGAGAAGAAACGCGCGTTTTTATACCCGTTACAACTGCGCAAAAAATGTATAATGCCAGCGATAACATTAACCGCATCGCCTACACCATAAAAATGAGCGATAACTTTGATGAAGCAGTTGCACTTAGTGCTGCCATGTCACAGTCTATTGATACAGATTTGCGTACAAAGTTTACCGTCGCTCCAGACGATAGAGTTGCGATACGCGTATTTGATACCCTGGAAGAAGCAAAAAAAATATACGGCCTTATAGATACGATACGTGCTGTATTTTGGTTCATAGGTCTCGGGACAATCATTGCTGGAGTCGTAGGTGTAGGTAACATTATGCTTATCATAGTGAAAGAACGCACTAAAGAAATAGGTATACGTAAAGCATTAGGAGCCATGCCCAGTGCCATCATAGGAATGATATTGCAAGAGGCTATTTTCATAACAGCCATTGCTGGTCTTGTGGGTCTTTTTCTAGGTGTAGGGTTGCTAGAAATAGTCAGTCCATATATTCAAGCAGATTTTATAAAAAGCCCTACTGTAGATTTTGCAACCGTGATGACCACCGTAGGTATACTTATTCTCGCGGGAGCTATTGCAGGTTATATTCCAGCAAGACGCGCTGCAAACATTAGACCCATAGAAGCACTAAGAGACGAGTAAATTATGTTTACAAAAGACCGCTGGAACGAAATATTAGAAGCACTAAATGCAAATAGAGGCCGCACGTTTTTAACGGCTTTTGGTGTGTTTTGGGGTATTCTTATTCTGGTATTGCTACTTGCCCTAACAAACGGGTTGCGCACTGGGGTAACACTAGATTTTTCAAACGGCGCCACTAACACGATGTTCATGTGGGGACAGGCAACCTCTATGCCGTATAATGGCCTAAATAAGGGCCGCGAGGTTCAGTTTAAACTAAGTGATGTTGAAGCCATCAAACAGCAAATACCTGATTTGAAATACGTGTCTCCTAGACTTCAACTTGGTGGTTTTAGAGGTGCTAATAACGTTTCAAGAAATGAGAAAACAGGAGCCTTTCAAATTTATGGCGACTACCCAGAATTCATTAATCAGGAATACATGGATATTCTTGAAGGGCGGTTTATTAACTACTCAGACATAGATAAACAAATGAAGACCTGTGTTATAGGAACAGGAGTTGTGAAAAGTTTATACGATATAGGAGAAAAACCTATGGGCACTTATATCACCGTGCAAGGTGTGAACTTTAAGGTCATAGGCGTTTTTGAGAATCCTAATGTAAATGGAGATAGTGAAGAACAAGCAAACACCATCTTTATACCTTTTACGACATTTGCAAAATCATTCAACACCGCAGACGAGGTGGGCTGGATGACCATTACTGCTGTAGACGAGACTAGTATTACCACATTGAAACCTCAAATCCTGAGCCTCATGAAAAAGCAAAGGGACATACATCCAGACGATGAACGTGCTATAGGAAACTTTGACAAAGCCGAAATGTTTGAACGTTTCACTGGGTTATTTGATATACTCACATTTGTCGGATACTTTGTAGGAGCACTCATACTACTTTCAGGAGGCATTGGAATCAGTAATATTATGCTCATCGTGGTTAAAGAACGTACAAATGAGATAGGAATACGCCGTGCGTTGGGAGCTACACCATGGAATATAAAATCACAAATATTACAAGAGTCTCTCGTACTTACCATTATTGCAGGTCTAGCCGGTATAGCTGCAGCCGCAGGTTTTATTTACATAATGAATACCTTACTAGCACAAGGCGGGCCAGTAGATAATTTTGCAAACCCAACTGTGGACATACGCGTTATTTTTATCGCACTCATCATACTTATTATCTCTGGTTTACTAGCAGGTTTTATACCAGCATCCAGAGCAACACAAGTAAAACCAATCGACGCATTAAGAACTGAATAAACAACCATAATACCATGAAACGTACAGGAACCATTTTCACCCTTATAGTAATTTTAGCGGCTGCCATTGCCGGTATTTACTACATCTATATTAAAGACCAACAAGACCCTACCATCTACGAGGTTGAACAAGCTAGCAAACAAACTATTGTTAAGGAAACAGTAGCAACCGGAAGCATCGTCCCTGCCGAAGAGGTAAATATCAAACCCAATATATCTGGCGTTATTGAAAAAATTCACGTAGAAGCTGGAAATTATATTGAAGCAGGAGACCTTATTGCCGAGATTAAAGTTGTTCCTAATGTTTCTAACTTAACCAGTGCAAGTAACAATATCTCAGGTGCACAAACAGCCGTAGAAACTGCTAGACTTGCCAGAGATAACCAAAAAGCACTCTACGAACGTCAAAAGGCACTTTTTAATAAAGGTGTTATAAGCGCAAACGAGTTTGACCTTGCCCAAAACGCGTACAACAATGCCGTGCAACGCTACAAGCAAGAAGCAGTAAGCCTGCAAGGTGCTCGTCAAAATTATGACATCGCCCGTACGGGAACTACAGCAGGACTTGGTAACTACGCCCAGACAACAGTACGCGCAACTGTGTCTGGTATGGTACTAGACGTACCTGTGAAGGTTGGGAATCAAGTAATTGAGGCAAATAACTTTAATGAAGGTACGTCCATCGCAGTTATTGCAGACGTGAAGCAAATGATTTTTGAAGGCAAAATAGACGAGAGCGAAGTAGGTAAAATTAAAGTAGGCCTACCACTGGAAATTACCGTGGGCGCATATGATAACAAGAAATATAGTGCAGTACTAGATTATATAGCCCCTAAAGGCGTTGCTGAAAATGGCGCAATACAATTTGCCATAAAAGGTACACTACAGACCAGTGAAGAAGAAGCACAATTTATACGTGCTGGGCTAAGCGCAAACGCAAGTATTATTTTAGAAAAAGCACAAGATGTCCTAGCCATCAAAGAGGCTTTAGTGCAGTATGACCCTAAAACCAAAAAGCCTTTTGTTGAAGTTGCAACAGGTGACCAGCAGTTTAAACGCAAAAATGTAGAACTTGGCTTAAGCAATGGTATTTACGTAGAGATTAAGAGCGGAGTAACCACGTCAGACAAGATAAAAGTGTGGAACCAGCTCAAGGCACCAAGTAATCGCGGCGATTATTAACATTAATTTGTAACAAATAGGCTTCGGCCTCTACATATAACCAGGACTGTAGTTATGAAAAATATTTTTACCTGTACTATTATTATGTGTTGTTTCGCTTTCGCGAAAGCGCAATCAACCAAAACATGGTCGCTTCAAGAGTGCATTAAATATGCGATTGATAATAACATAAGTATTAAACAAGCCGACCTCAACCTGCTTACTGCCGAAGTTGATAAAAAAGACGCTATAGGAAGCTTCTTTCCAACGCTCAACGCCAGCGCAAGTAATGCTTGGAATACGGGACTTACCCAGAATATAACAACGGGTGTATTACAAACTCAAACCACTAGAAACTCCAGTTACGGCATCTCGTCGGGAGTAAGCATTTACAACGGCTCGCGAAACGTCTACAGATTGCAACGGGCAAAAATGTCCATGATTGCGGCACAATATAATGCTGAGCAAATAGAGGATAACATCATGCTCAATGTCTCTAACGCATATCTCAACGTTCTATTTAATAAAGAAAATCTCAAACAATTAGAGGCACAACACGCTATTACAACTGAGCAACTACAAAGAACCGAAGACTTAGTAGAAGCTGGTTCGTTACCTCGTGGCGATATTCTCGAAGTCAAGGCAACATTTGCTAACGAAGAGCAGCAAATAGTTGCAGCAAAAAACGATATCCAAATCTCAAAAATCACACTTGCCCAAATACTCAATTTAGAAGAATATCAAAACTTTGATGTTGAAGACCCAGAACTTGGCGATATAGGAGCTTTTGTTCTTGATGAAGGTGTAGATAAAATTTACAATAGCGCATTAGAAAACCGTTATGAAGTAAAAATCGCAGAGCAAAATACCGCCATTGCAGAGCAAGACGTGAAACTCGCACAGGCAGCTAGAATGCCTAGTATCAATGCATTTTTCAACTATAATACTAGAGAGTCAGGCCAGGGAAGATTTAATAGTTTTATTGATCCTGATAACAGTACCAGACCTATAGGTGTTGTTGAATCTACAGGTGAAACTGTAGTCGCGCCCAACTTTGCTACAAGTATAGGAAATCCTGCACCATTCTTTGAACAGCTTTCTAATAACGACGGTATCTCCTATGGATTAAGCTTACAAATTCCCATATTCAATGGATTTTCTGTAAAGAACAACATAGAGCGCAGCAAAATTAACGTCACAAACAACAAACTTGTTGAGGAGCAAACTAAGTTAGACCTGCAACGTAATATTTTCCAATCATATAATGATGCAACCGGTGCAAGAGCTTCCTATATAGCATCTCAAGAAGCCCTAAATGCAAGAGAACTCGCTGTTGAGTATGCACGAGACAGGTTTGAAGTAGGTATGATGAATGCTTTTGATTACAACCAGGCGCAGACCCAATTAACTAACGCGCAAATAAATTTATTAAGAGCAAAATACGATTACATATTCAGATTAAAAGTGCTCGAATTATTTACAGGAGTATCACCAGACGAACTTAAGTTTTAGATTATGAGCAAGAAATTAATAATTATCCTATTGTCCATTGGCTTTGTCATTGTTGCTATCGTAGGCTATAGCATTTATAAAGCTTCCAGCGATGCTAAGGCAGGTAAGCAAGTCGAAGTACTTGAAATTGCAAAAATGGATGTCATAGAAACAGTAAGCGCAACAGGGAAAATCAAACCAGAAATTGAGGTAAGCATTTCTCCAGAGGTTTCAGGAGAGATAATTGAACTAACAATAAAAGAAGGGCAATCAGTTGAAAAAGGGCAACTTCTTGCGAGAATTAATCCTGATTTATTAATCTCGTCTGTAAGTAGGTCACAAGCTGGACTTTCAAACTCACGTGCAGGATATGAACAGGCAAAAGCTTCGCTCGCCGAGGCAAAAGCTAACTACCAGCGTAGTGCTAAACTTTTTGAAAAAGGAGTTATTTCTCAAGCAGAATTTGACACCAACAATGCAGTTTACGCGCGTGCAAAAGCGGCAGAAAGGTCTGCTTACTTTACTGTTCAAAGCGCAGGCGCAACGGTTAACGAGGCTACTGACAATTTAAGCCGTACAAGTATCTACGCTCCTATGAGCGGTACTGTATCTTTACTTGCAGTAGAGTTAGGCGAGCGCGTTGTAGGAACTCAACAAATGGCCGGTACTGAATTATTTAGAGTGGCTGACCTGGGCCAAATGGAAGTTGAGGTAGAGGTAAATGAAAATGATATCGTAAAACTAGAAGTTGGAGATCGAGCTATTGTCGAAGTTGATGCCTATCTAAATAAGAAATTTGACGGTGTTGTGACCGAAATTGCAAATACAGCTATAGGCCAGCTTACAGCTGATCAAGTAACGAACTTCAAGGTAAAAGTGCGTATTTTGCCTGAGTCTTACGAGGATTTATTAGAAGGCAAAAGCGATGCATATAGCCCGTTTAAGCCTGGTATGACAGCAACTGTAGACATTATCACTAAAGAGAAAAAAGATGCAGTTGCGGTGCCTATAAGCTCCATTGTTATTAAAACAGATACAACAGAGTCCAAGACGCAAACAGAACTTTCAGAGAACGCTGTAAAGTATGAATGTGTTTACCTTGCTGAAAATAGCAAAGCCGTCCTGAGAGTTGTTAAAACAGGTATTCAAGATGATAAGAACATCGTCATTCTTTCTGGTCTTAAACCTGGTGAAAAAGTAATAACTGGACCTTATCGCACTGTTACAAAAGAGCTAAAAAATGGCAACAATATTACTGTCAAAAAATCTGACAGCGAATTAAGTTCAAGCAAAGACGATTAACTGCCATGACATTAATACTCTGTATTGAGACAAGTTCTACAAACTGCTCTGTTGCACTCGCAACGTCAGATACCGGCAACTATGATAACGTCTATAACATAAAGCACTGCCTTGATTTACTGGAAGATCAAAGCGCCTCCTACAGTCATGGAGAAAGTTTGCACGTATTTATTCAAGATATTTTAAATAGAAACAATCTAAAGACTACAGATTTAGATGCCGTGGCGGTAAGTGCCGGCCCTGGTTCATAC
>JANQTO010000105.1 GCA_030731685.1 Nonlabens sp. | reverse complement strand
TCACCTACAACGACTCCTTTTAATCCACCTTTTACGCTTTCAAATGGCTCGATTCCTTCTACCTCTAAACCTAGTGAGGTCAGTACTGCCGCGTGTTCTTCCACGGCATCGGGTATGTTTATGAATTGTTTTATCCAGTTGTAGGAAACTTTCATGAAAAGTAGGTTTAAAAAAGGGGTTAAAGATAGTGTTTAGCTCGCTTTCGCGAAAGCGTAACAGCAACAATCAAACTGCAATAATCAACTATTGCAAGGTTGAGAAGCCCGTTTGTTTAAGGCATCAAATGCCGAATTAAAAGGAAGATTAAATAGAATACTAGTCTAGTATTCCCACTGGCGTTTTCGGTTGAGTTCTTCCATTTCCTCGAGGACTTCTACTGGAATCACTTTTAAAAAAGACGCGTGTTGCTCGATGGCATATTCCAGTTTTTCCACAATGGATTCCACGCTCTCATTGTCATAATCTATTTCTAGCGGCTCTTTGATAACCATGGATTGTAGGATATTACGTTTTTTAACGCGCAGCCCTTTTTTGTCAAAACTGCGTCTAAAACCATCTATGACCACTGGAACAACAATAGGTTTATACTGTTTGATAATATGTGCAGTTCCTTTGCGTATGGGCTTAAAAGGTTTTGTGGTCCCTTGTGGAAAGGTAATAACCCAGCCGTCTTTAAGTGCAATACCTATGTTTTTTGTATCGTCAGGGTTAACCGCACGATTTACTTCTTCACCTTGTGCGCGCCAAGTACGTTCTACCGTTATTGCGCCTACGTAAGCAAATATTTTAGGAAGCAGACCACTGTTCATGGTCTCTTTTGCCGCCACATAATACATATTAAGTTTAGGTTGCCATAAGTAGCCCACATTTTTAATGGAGTCCTCTCTACCAGATAGCGATGCATTAAAAACGTGAAACATGCTCACAACATCTGCAAAGTAGGTTTGGTGATTTGATACGAAAAGGACGTTGTGGTCGGGTAGGGAACGTATAATCTCGCTACCATCTATCTCCATTTCGTTAAATCCACGATACCTGCGGTGTGAAAGAACACCTAACAGCCGTATCAGGAATTTTTTTACGAATAATATATGTCCGAATGGATTTCTTTTAAATAATCCCATGAATGGTTTAGCATGTTTGTAGTAGGCAAATATAGGTCAAGAAATTTGTTTCGGAATATTTTTTAGGGCAGTGGAATTATTAACAAGCCACGGTCAACCCATACGACCAAATCTCGCTATCGCTCTTTTGCACAACTTTACTTTTCCAAGTAAAT
>JANQTO010000104.1 GCA_030731685.1 Nonlabens sp. | reverse complement strand
AGAACTCAAGATAACGGAAACGTTTATTTACGTAGCAATACGACTAGCTCTATTTTCATAGAACGACTTAAGTAATCATGCAAGAGGTCGCTGGTACTACTAGCCAACTCTTTCAATTACCATCGCATACCCTTGACCAACGCCTATACACATCGTAATTAATGCATATTTTTTACCCGTAAGCTGCAATTCCAGCGCAGCACTGTAGGCTAACCTCGTACCCGTTACACCTAATGGATGCCCAATGGCGATTGAACCACCATTTGGATTAATCCTAGGGTCATTATCTTCTAATCCCCATGCTCTGGTGCAAGCAAGTGCTTGAGATGCAAATGCTTCATTGAGTTCAATAATGTCTATATCGGCCATGGTGAGTCCTGCTTTTTTGAGTGCTTTATTACTAGCCTCTACAGGACCTATACCCATAATACGAGGCTCTACGCCTACCACAGCACTACTCACAATGCGCGCCATGGGTTTAAGGTTGTATTTCTTTACCGCATCTTCACTTGCAATAATGGTTGCAGCAGCGCCATCATTCAATCCACTAGAGTTTCCTGCGGTTACAGAGCCATCTTTTTTGAAGGCTGGGCGTAGTTTTGCTAGTACCTCTTTAGTTGTAGTTGGTTTGATGAATTCGTCATCTTTAAAAATAATAGGTTCTGCTTTGCGCTGTGGTATTTCTACAGCGACTATTTCTTTTTCTAGTCTACCTGATTTTTGTGCTGCGGTAGCTTTTTGTTGTGACCACGCTGCAAAGGCGTCTTGATCCTCACGAGCTATGGTATATTGCTCTACCAGATTTTCAGCAGTATTTCCCATGCCGTCGACTCCGTACATTTCGGCCATTTTGTGATTTACAAATCGCCATCCAAAACTTGAATCATACATTTTTGAATCGGTTCCGAAAGCGCTGCTAGGCTTAGCAATTACCAGCGGTCCACGCGTCATATTCTCCACGCCACCAGCTATAAATACATCGCCATCACCAGCCTGTATCGCACGGTGTGCATGTACAATCGCACTAAGTCCAGAACTGCACAACCTGTTTACGGTTTCACCAGGAACGGTAACTGGCAAACCTGCAAGCAAACCAGCCATGCGGGCTACGTTACGATTGTCCTCACCTGCCTGATTTGCACAGCCCAAAATCACATCGTCATAAGCATCTTGCGGGATACTTGGATTTCTCTCCACTACGGTTTTAATGACGTGTGCCGCTAAGTCGTCTGGTCTTATGGTGGATAAGGAACCTTGGTAGCTTCCTATGGCTGTTCTGATGC
>JANQTO010000103.1 GCA_030731685.1 Nonlabens sp. | reverse complement strand
ACACAGAAGGTGTTGCAAAACTCCAATACCACTACGCGCAAACTGATGCTATTTACGAGGAATATACAGGCAGTTATGCAGCACCAGATGTAGCCTTGATGAGTAAAGAATATGGCTGGAATCACGCTTTGAGCGAGGTGATTCAGTCGCTTGTAGATGCTGGATTGACCATTGAATTATTTGCTGAGCATGACGGTAGTCCGTACAATATCTTTCCTGAAATGGAACTTAAAGAAGATGGTTTGTACTACTTAAAAAACGGTTTGTTCCCGACTATTTTTGAGCTTAAAGCCTCAAAAGGGTAACCTTTTGTCAAGATTACCCTTTTGATTTGTAACTACTTTATTTGTGGCTAACTAATAAATCAATTATAACTGAACCGTAAACCCTGCATTGATACCAAATGGATGGCCTGGTCGTAAACCTGCTGGTTGTCTAGAAACGGCATATTCTGCATCAAACAAATTGATGATGTTTGTGGTGAGTGTGAGGTAGTTGTTAACGTTATACCTGAACGATGCGTCAATGACAAAATTACTGTCTATACGCTGATTTTGAGGTATGAAGCCATTACCAGCTTGGGTGCGCATTTCGCCAACATATCTTGCGGTAGTGTTGAATTCCCATCGTCCATGACCTAGTCCAGCTAAGACATTCCATTGATTTTTTGCAATATATGGTATCTCATCGCCTATGGATACATCGCCATAAATGTCACTGTCAAATTCGTTCTGGAAAGAGGTGTTTGTTAAGGTGTAATTAACCGTTATTGGGAATGACCAGTTTGCGTTATTCTCTAGAATATCTTTTGTAAACGATATTTCCAATCCACTTACATGTGCGGCTCCTGCATTAAACATATCTGTAGTTCCACCACCACCGCTGGCAGCTAAATCGCTACCTAGCAGATTAGAATAGTTATTAAAAAATCCTGTAACCTCACCGCGTATTCCTTTAAAGACAAATCGTGTACCTAGTTCATAATTAACACTTTCCTCTTCATCTACGTCTGGTGAACTTCCTGGAGGCGAAAATCCTTTATGAATTCCTCCAAAAAAGGATAGGTTTTGATTGCTTGTATAATGTGCACCTATTCCTGGAATCCAAACGCTCAAATCATTTTCTCTGGAACTTAAATTTGCGCCTGTCCTGTTTACGTCGTTGCTGCCGTAATTATCCTGTGTGAGTTTGATGGTTTCATTGCGTAAACCTGGGGTCACGGTCCAGTTACCTATCTGGGCTTTGTATAAAACGTGCGTTGCAATAGCCTGTGCGTTACTTACTC
>JANQTO010000102.1 GCA_030731685.1 Nonlabens sp. | reverse complement strand
ACTTTTTGCAGCGCAGCTGCAAGTTCTGTTTGATAATGTGCTTTTACGATGCTCGCCGTATCAGCACTTAGATTAACATTTGACATATAATTGAATTTTGGGGGATTATTCTTTATATGGCAATTACTTACCGAGTACTTCGGCAACCTTCTTGCCTATTTCTGCTGGAGAATCTACAACGTAGATTCCACATTCTTTCATGATTGCTTTTTTGGCTTGCGCAGTGTCTTCATCGCCACCTACGATTGCTCCTGCATGGCCCATTGTACGTCCAGCTGGTGCTGTTTCTCCTGCAATGAAACCTATTACTGGTTTTTTGTTGCCTGTTTCTTTTATCCATCTTGCAGCATCTGCTTCAAGCTGTCCACCTATCTCACCTATCATCACGATGGCTTCGGTATCTGGGTCGTTCATAAAAAGCTCAACAGCTTCTTTTGTGGTTGTCCCAATAATAGGGTCACCACCTATTCCTATAGCAGTAGAAATACCGTAACCTTGTTTAACAACTTGGTCAGACGCTTCATAGGTAAGTGTACCTGACTTTGACACAATACCTACTTTTCCCTTTTTAAATACAAAACCTGGCATGATACCTACTTTTGCCTCACCTGGCGTAATTACTCCAGGACAGTTAGGACCTACGAGTCTACAATTTTTGTCTTTGATATAATCTGCAGCCTTAACCATGTCTGCCACTGGAATACCTTCTGTAATCGTAATTATTACCTCGATACCTGCGTCTGCAGCTTCCATAATAGCATCAGCAGCAAAAGCTGGTGGTACAAAAATGATGGTCACGTTAGCTCCAGCTTGGTCTACCGCATCTTTAACGGTATTAAAAACTGGTCGGTCTAAGTGAGATTGCCCACCTTTCCCTGGTGTTACTCCACCTACTACATTTGTTCCATACTCAATCATTTGGCTTGCATGGAATGTGCCTTCACTACCTGTAAAACCTTGCACTATGACTTTAGAATCTTTGTTTACTAAAACGCTCATTTATATTTATTTAAGTTGAGTTTATTATTCTTTGGGATGACTTGATTGGTTGATTTCTACAATTTTGCCGTTAGAGACCTTAAAGATAGAAATAAAATAACCAACGGGGATTTCTTCTGACGGGTTTTCTATAGTTTTTACATAAACTGTAAAACGTGCAGCAACCTCGTCTTTTTCACTAATCATGTGTGATATACTAGCACGAAGGCTGGTGTAACTGCTCGCTGTAAACTCGCACAAACGCTGGTACTCATCAAAATCAAAATTCCTATATCCAGAACTTGCATGCCA
>JANQTO010000101.1 GCA_030731685.1 Nonlabens sp. | reverse complement strand
GCCTCAGGTTGTTTGTTATAAGGGAAGCTCCATTTCTTATGCCATTGCAAAACGCATAATAAAATTAAAATATATTTCGCTCGTTAACCTTATTATGGATGCACCCGTTGTGACTGAGTTGATTCAAAATAATTTTAACACATCTAAACTCCAGACAGAGCTCAATAACATTTTAGACGATTCACAGCGCAATCGTATATTTACCACTTATTACAATTTGGAGAAAAAATTAGGCGGTACGGGCGCTAGTGCACAAACTGCTGGTCTTATTTATAAATCTATTACCTAGTATTATGGGATTATTGAATACGCTTTCGCGAAAGCAAACTACCGAAAAGATATCTTCTATTCATTTATTTAGAGCAGCCTCACTTGCTGTATTGCTTGTTTTATTTACCGCTTGTGGCTCACAAAAGCCTGCTGTAGTTACCGTCAAAAAAAGAGCGCAAACCGAAGCTGCAAAACCAAGCCCAGTTGCCGCAAAAGCAGATTTGGTTGCCGTAAAAGCAAAACCCGAACCGCGGAAAACACCAAAACCTCAACCAAAAAAAGCCGAAACTACACCTGCAACTATAGAAACAAACACGCAGGTAGCCGATGCAAAAAAAGCTGCGGAGCTGCCTAAACAAACTGCATTAACTCCAGGTGAGCTGGCCATAGAAGCTGCAGAAACCTACTTGGGCGTGCGCTATCGCTATGCAGGAAATACACGTAACGGTATAGACTGTTCAGGACTCATGAATGAGGCGTATAAGGAGATAGGCGTGAGTATACCGCGCACAAGCGGTGGCATTATGAGCGCAACCGATGCGATTTTGCTAGACCATGTTGAACCGGGCGATTTTGTATTTTTTGCTACAGGACGCAGTAAGGCTCGTGTGAGTCATGTAGGCATGGTAACAAGGGTTGTGGACGGCGACGTAGAATTTATACACGCATCTTCTTCACAGGGCGTTATTAAATCCATGCTTAGTGAAAGCTACTGGAACAATGCCTTTTTACGTGCAGGTAGATTAGAAGACTTGTAGTTACATTTAAGGATGCGATTTTTAGGGTATCCCATTTATAAAATTCTTGCGGCACTACTACTAGGGCTATTGCTACAGCGATACGGCATTTGCTCTATAGAAACTGCGATATATGTAGGTTGCTCTATGCTTGTCTTTATGACACTGAGCATGTTCAACCTGTTAACGTACAGGCTTAGAAGAACTGTTTTCTTCATTATTACTTTGTTTTTCTTTGTAGCTTTTGCAATCGTAAATGTATCGCTTAGGGGTCCACAACACGTTCCTGACC
>JANQTO010000100.1 GCA_030731685.1 Nonlabens sp. | reverse complement strand
CTTTCACCCCGTAGTTGCTTTTTTATAGTTAATTTTGATGGGGCTTCAAAAGGAAACCCAGGCCTAGCTAGTTAGGAGGGACTTTTCCGCAATTGGGATTATCATGTCCAAATATTTTATGCAATCCATTATGGACTTATTAGTAATACAGCATCAACTTTATCGGCACATACATACAATCTCTAAATAACCTACCTTTGCGTGCAATAAAATTTTATTGCATGATTTCCCACGATTCTAAGATACTAGGTGAAGCACTTACCTATGACGATGTTCTTCTTGTACCTGCCTATAGCGAGGTACTTCCTAGAGAAGTAAGTATAAAATCCCAATTCACACGTAACATAACGCTTAACGTTCCTATCGTTTCTGCTGCTATGGATACCGTAACCGAGAGCCGCATGGCTATAGCCATGGCGCAAGAAGGCGGTATAGGTATACTTCATAAGAATATGTCCATAGAGGCACAAGCCCAAAAAGTACGCCGTGTAAAACGTGCCGAAAGCGGTATGATTCTAGACCCAGTAACCTTGACCATGGATGCTACCGTAGGCGATGCAAAAGCAAGTATGCGCGAGCACGGTATCGGTGGAATTCCCATAATTACAGAAGATGGCGCTATACAAGGTATTGTAACCAATAGAGATTTACGCTTTGAAAAAAACGACTCTCGCAAGATTACTGAGGTGATGACCTCAGAGAATCTCGTAACTGCAAAAGAAGGAACTTCGCTAGAAGAAGCAGAACTCATTTTACAGGAACATAAAATTGAAAAATTACTGGTCGTTAATGACCACGGCAAATTGTTGGGACTTATTACATTTAGAGATATAACCAAGTTGACTTTGCAGCCTAATGCAAACAAGGACAAATACGGTCGTTTGCGTGTTGCTGCGGCAATAGGCGTTACTGGCGATGCCGTAGAACGTGCTGGAGCATTGGTGCAAGCTGGTGTGGACGCTGTCGTTATTGATACGGCACACGGTCATACCAAAGGTGTGGTTGACGTTTTGAAATTGGTAAAAGCAAAATATCCAAACCTAGACGTTGTCGTAGGAAACGTAGCTACCGCCGAAGCAGCAAAATACCTGGCAGATGCAGGAGCCGATGCCGTTAAAGTAGGTATAGGACCTGGTTCTATATGTACGACGAGAGTTGTCGCAGGAGTTGGCTTTCCACAATTAAGTGCGGTCATGGAGGCTGCACACGCTTTAAAAGGAACCGGTGTTCCCGTAATTGCAGATGGTGGCATACGCTACACAGGTGATATCCCAAAAGCAATTGCTGCTGGAGCCGACTGT
>JANQTO010000099.1 GCA_030731685.1 Nonlabens sp. | reverse complement strand
CCTTTTAGTGGTGTTCTTACAGAGGCATTAATAAGCGAAGGAACGCTCGTGCAGCCTGGACAACGATTGGGTGAATTTATTCAAACGGGTTCTTATGAAATTGAAGTTGCCATTAGTAGCAATTATGCCGATTTACTAAAGGTAGGAGAAGAGGTCGAGCTCACAAATACAGTGGGGAACAAAACCTACACAGGTAAGGTCGCTCGTGTAAATGCAAAAGTAGATGCAGCTTCACAATCCCTAGCAGTGGTAATCGCCGTTTCTCATCCAGACCTCAAAGAAGGTATGTATTTACAAGCTGCATTAGACGCTGATTCTATAGAAAATGCTGTTCAATTAGAGCGTAACTTATTACAAACGGGTAACCAGCTGTTTGTGGTAAAAAATGGAAAGCTTGAGTTGATGGATGTAAAGCCAGTTTATTTTACCGACAGAACCGTTGTGGTAAAAGATATTCCAGACGGTACCGTCATCGTTAGTAAAACAGTTCCTGGAGCTTATGAAGGGCTTGCAGTAATGACAGAGGCTGAGGCAGTTGCACAAGCAAAAGCAAAAACTGAAAAAGCATCTAAATCTTAAGTATGCGGGCTGCTATTGGTTATTTTATAAAGTACCCCATTGCTGGATGGATTATCGTCATCGCATTTGCAATTTTGGGGTATATGGGTATGACCTCGTTAAAGTCGTCTTTTTTCCCACTTGTAGACTCTAAGACGATTATTATAAATGTGGTCTATCCAGGTGCATCGCCACAAGAAATAGAAGAAGGCGTCGTACTCAAAATTGAGGACAACCTCAAAGGTATAGAAGGTATAGACCGAGTGACAAGTGCTTCTAGAGAAAATGCTGGAACTATCACCGTAGAAACGATTAAAGGCTACAACATAGACTTTATGTTGCTCGAGGTAAAGAACGCCGTAGACCGCGTGCCTTCTTATCCCATAGGTATGGAACCGCTGGTTGTTGCGATACGTGAGGAGTCTAGGCCTACCATTTCCATGGCGCTTAGCGGCGATAACATACCTCTAAAGACGTTGAAGGATATATCCAGAGAAATTGAAAATGACTTGCGTGGCATAGACGGTATTTCGCAGGTTGCTATTTCTGGCTATCCAGCCGAAGAAATAGAGATTGCGCTAGATGAGAATTCGCTACTGGCTTACGACGTTTCTTTTACTGAGGTTGCAGACGCTGTCGCAAAATCAAATATCCTAGTAACTGGAGGGAATATTAAAACCGAAAAGGAAGAGTATCTCATACGTGCAAACGCTCGCTCCTATTATGGTGACGAGCTTAATTACCTTCCTGTACGCACACAGCCCGACGGATCTTCTATTTTACTCAAGGATGTTGCAACCATTAAGGACCGTTTTGCAGAAACGCCTAACGCATCTTACTTTGACGAAAATGTTGCTATCACACTTACCATTACAAGTACTAATGCCGAAGACCTAATCTCCAGTGCAGATAAAGCAAAAGAGTACATAGCTAAATTTAACCAGCGTAAAGAAAACGTCAAACTATCCGTTGTGAGTGACCGGTCTACGACGCTAGTCCAGCGCACAGAGTTACTGACAGAGAATGCCATAGTTGGGATGTTACTCGTGCTATTTTTTCTTTCTATTTTCTTAAATACTAGACTTGCGTTTTGGGTAGCCTTCGGACTGCCAGTCGCATTTCTTGGGATGTTCATATTTGCTGGCTTTTTCGGTGTCACTATAAATGTACTTTCCTTGTTTGGGATGATTATAGTGATAGGTATTCTAGTGGATGACGGTATCGTGATTGCAGAAAATATCTATCAGCATTATGAAGAAGGAAAAACACCTTATCAAGCCGCTGTTGACGGTACTTTAGAAGTTATACCACCCATACTTTCTGCAATTATTACAACGCTTCTTGCCTTTTCAACCTTCTTGTTCTTGGATAGTAGAATCGGTGAATTTTTTGGAGAAGTATCAGTAATTGTAATTCTTACTCTTTTGGTTTCGCTTGTCGAGGCTATGATTATATTGCCTGCTCACCTTGCGCATTCAAAAGCACTGCAACCTAAGCCAGAAGCACCTACAAAACCTATCGCAAAATTTTTCAGCAAAATGCGTTTTGTAAATGACTACGGTGACCGTTTTATGAACTGGATGCGAGATAAATTTTATGCTCCTTTACTCAGATTTTCACTAAATAATAAGTTGCTTGCATTTTCTATTTTTGCAGGACTGTTGATGTTAACTATAGGTTCAGTGGGTGGCGGCGTTATAGGTGTTACCTTGTTTCCTTCTATTCCTAGTGATGAAGTAAGAGTGAGTCTGGAAATGCCTAATGGTACCTCTGCACAAATTACAGATTCCATAATCAGTAGCATCGAACAAAAAGCGCTTGCTCTCAATAAAAAACTTACTAAAGAATGGTTGTCAGACGAGGAATATGGCGACTCCATAATGCTTTTTGAAAATATTATCAAAGGACAAACATCCTCGTCATCTGCTTCCTTAACCATTAACATGTTGCCAGGTGAACAACGACCTGACGGCATAAGTTCTACTATAGTTGCAAACGACCTTCGTGAAATGGTTGGTGCAATACCTGAATCTGAAAGTATAATCTATGGTTCTGGAGGAAACTTCGGTGGTAGTCCAGTTGCAGTATCTCTATTAAGTAATGATATCACAGAACTTAAAGCTGCGACCGCAGACCTCAAGGCAATCCTGGAACAAAATCCATTATTAAAAGACGTTGCTGACAACGACCCAGCCGGAATCAAAGAAATATCATTAGAGTTACGTGATAATGCATATGCATTAGGTCTGGACATGCGTGCTGTCATGGGTCAAGTGCGTGCAGCATTTTTTGGTCGTGAGGCTCAGCGATTCCAGCGTGGACAGGATGAGATACGTGTATGGGTGCGCTACGATTTAGACAGTCGCAGTAGTATTGATAACCTAGACGAGTTCAAGATTATCACGCCTACAGGTTCTCGGGTGAACTTACGCGATATCGCAACATACACTATAGAACGTGGTGATGTAGTAATTAACCACTTAGATGGTAGGCGTGAAATCCAAGTAAATGCAGACCTTAAAGACCCCAATACCAGTGCGACCGACATTATTCAAAATGTACGTAATGTTATTATCCCAGAACTTCAAAAGAAATATCCGACGATATCGCCTAACTTTTTAAGTGGACAGGCTAGAGAAGCAGCAAAACTTGCAGACAGTGCTGGGTTTATATTTCCGATTATCATTATCTTGATATATATAGTAATCGCATTCACATTCCGCAGTATGACGCAACCGGCAATGCTTTTATTGTTGATACCATTTAGTTTTATAGCGGTAGCGTGGGGTCACTGGATACACAGTTTTCCGGTGAATATTTTATCACTTTTAGGAATTATCGCACTCGTAGGTATCATGGTGAATGACGGCCTTGTGCTCATAGGTAAGTTTAACAACTATATTGAAGAAGGATTAGAATTTGACGACGCACTATATGCTGCTGGTAAATCTAGATTTAGAGCGATATTTTTGACGTCGCTCACCACTATTGCAGGACTTGCGCCACTGTTACTTGAAAAAAGTAGACAGGCACAGTTCCTTAAACCTATGGCTATTTCTATTTCTTATGGAATAGGTATTGCTACCATTCTCACGCTTTTATTATTACCATTATTTTTGAGTTTCGGAAATAACATGAAGGTATGGGTACATTGGCTGCGTACCGGTGAAAAAGTTTCAAAACGCGACATGACCGTTGTTGCTAAAGAGCAACAAGATGACACTATTTATGAAGATGAATAAGTTTATAATACTGATTGCGTGTATGTTGTTCGCTTTCGCGAAAGCGCACTCCCAACAAGCCGACACCTTACTTACTCGAGCACAGGCGGCTACTACCATGTTGAAAAATAATTATGGAATTCAAGTTGCTGCAAATAATAGCGCTATAGCCGAGAACAATGCTAGTAAACTCAATGCTGATTTCTTCCCGACCGTTCAGGCACTTGCCGGTGCAAGTATAGACCGCAACAATTCTGAAACAGCTTTTAACGGTGCGCTGGACCAAAATGGGAATCCAAGACAGGATATACGTATCGACGGTGCTGAAACTAAACGTTATAATGCGAGTATAAATGTGGATTATACGATTTTTGACGGGCTGGGTAGGCGCTACAACTATGAGCGACTACAGGAGCTCTATGGCCTTACCGATTTACAGGCGAGGGAAACGATAGAGAATACGACGCTACAATTGATGAGTGTTTATTTAGAAATAGCCAGGCTCACTGAGAATTTGCAAGTGTTTAATGAGGTGCTTGAAGTTTCTAAGCAGCGAGAAGCGCGATCACAATACCGCTTTGACTACGGCCAGGTTTCTATGTTAGAGGTGCTGAATGCTCGCGTTGACATTAATACGGACAGCATTAATATACTTAACGCTGCACAAAGATTACGTAATGCAAAAAGAGATTTGAATCTATTGATGCAACGAGATTTAGAGGCGCAGTTTCGAGTAGATACACTAGTAACACTCACTAGCTTATTAACTATTGAGGATTTTATAAGGAATGCTCGTGAGAACAACGTGCGGCTACTGCAAGCACAATCGAGCACACGTATAAGCGAGTTAGATATTAAAACGAGTAAATCACTTTTCTTACCGCGTATAGGCCTGAGCGGTGCATATGGTTGGAATCTTACTGAAAATCCTGCAAGTGCATTCTTTCCACCTACAACAAACACGTCAGACAATATGAGATTAGGGGTAAATCTTACTTGGAATCTATTTGATGGTGGTCGTTCTATAGTAGGGCTACGCAATGCTAGAGTTAGAAATGAAAATGAAAACTTGCTGAAAAAACAACTTGAGCAAGAAGTGTCTCGAGACCTTGCAAATGCCAAGGGTAATTACGCTAACTCACTCGCTATTTTCAACATGCAAGAGCAAAATGTGCGTACAAACGAGGAGAATTTTGAAAGAACTCAAGAGCGTTTCAAATTAGGACAGGTGAGCAGTGTAGAATTTAGACAAGCGCAGGTAAATTTACTGAACGCACAAACTATAAAGAACCTAGCAAAGTATGATGCTAAGCTTGCAGAGTATCAAGTGTTATTACTGGCTGGGCAACTGCTAAACATTAGTTTGTAGATTGTATTGGTTTGCAGTCTCAGTCTCAGTCTCAGTGTTCAGTCTACAGACTGTGGGTTGTTTTCAAGTTACAAGAATGTGACAAGAGCGAGGCAAAGCTCCTTCCCTTCGGGAAGGTTGGGATGGGATTTCTGTTTTAACAATGTTCAGTTTCCGGTCGTGTGTTGTTTTTTGGTTTCATAAATGTGACAAGAACGAAGCAAGGCTCCTTCCCTTCGGGAAGTTTGGGTTGGGATTTATTATCTTGTATTTCTGTTTTGAGTTATTTAAACTATAATAAACCCAAACTTATGATTGAACACTTTTTCAATTGTCCACACTGCTGGCAAGAAATATCTATGCTGCTAGACCCTGCATATTCCCAGACTTACGTGGAGGATTGTGAGGTGTGTTGCAACCCTATAGAACTTGAGGTCGGTTTTGAGGAAGGGGAATTAATAATGTTTGAAGTGCGTTCCATAGAGCAATAAAAAAATCGCCGTGAGGCGATTTTTTTATTCTTCTAACTTAAAGAATCTATCCCTCGTGAGAAGCAATATCTTCCAGTGATTTTATCTTGGATACCGTTGTCCGTACATCAGCTTGTTGATTTTGTAACAATGTTACTACTGTAGGTGGTAATTCTGATTTGTGTTCTAGCACGTTTGTGTACTCATCTACTGCTGCTTTCTCGCCCCGTATACACTCCTCAAGAATTGCTTCGTCTGTATTCAAACTTAGAGCAGACTTCAAATTCATCCATCCACGGTGAACGTCACCTAGAAAGGTTCCGTCAAACTCTGGCTCTTGGTTCATGTTTTTGATTTCCTGAGTGAGTTGAGCAGCAAATTGTGTGCGTTGTATACCTTGATTCACAAACCATTTTTTTAATTGAACTTGATTGGTGGCTTCCGCTGCGTTCGCATAACCACGTTGCGCATCATAGGTTTTTGCTAATAAGTCATTGAGATAAGTCTCTGTTTTTATGTTCTTGTCCATGGTGTTAGTTTTAATGTTCATTTAAAAATACACTTAGGAAGCAGTAATTCTTCTTAACGAAATGTGAGTTGACATAAAATTAACAAGGCAAACTAAATCAGTATTTTAACCATAGTTGCTTGTATACTAATCCATATAAAATTGAATACAGATTTTGTTTTATCACGTTCAACACTTGCAGATTCTTCTTGGATGCTAGTTTTATTTTTTTGACTGTCTGACTTCACAAATACGTTTGCAATGGCTGTTACGATTTTCCTGACCTGACCAGGCTTTCCATCTTTTAGAACATTGATTTTGAAATCATCATATTCCATAGCCATGGTTGTGGTGGAGCTGTTATCATTTCCATTAATTTCAAATCGTGTTTTTTCAAGTATCCCTTCAAAATTCACATGGAGATTAGGTCCTGTAAAACTGTTGAGCGTTGCTGCACTTGTTTCAGAAACAGTTCCGCGAACCCTAAAGTCGTCTGTATAATCT
>JANQTO010000098.1:1195-1314 GCA_030731685.1 Nonlabens sp. | reverse complement strand
CAAGGTGCAAAGCCAGGTAAAGGTGGTGTGCTGCCAGGCTCAAAAATCACCAAAGAAATTAGCGAGATACGCAACGTTCCCATGGGAAAAGATGTATTGTCACCACCCACGCACAGTGC
>JANQTO010000098.1:0-1180 GCA_030731685.1 Nonlabens sp. | reverse complement strand
TCCCTGCCATGGGTTTATGGTTTTAAGGATTTATACCAGGTTTTTCAACGTCGCAATATGACAGACCAGCTGGTATTTATTGCCAGTGGAAAACTAGGGTTTCCTGCAAAGGCAGCAATGGCATTTGCCATGGGAGCAGACGTCATTAATGTGGCAAGAGAAGCCATGATATCAGTTGGCTGCATACAGGCACAAGCTTGTCATAACAACACCTGTCCTACGGGAATCGCAACGCAAAACAAGTGGTTACAACGCGGTATCGTAGTCCCGGAAAAAGCAGGTAGGCTGGCGAGTTATTTTAAAAAGTTCAATAAGGAATTACTGGAAATTACCCATGCTGCAGGTTATGAGCATCCGTGCCAGTTTACCATGAGTGATGTAGATGTAAACATAGGCGACCACAATATGATGCAAACGCTGGGTGAGGCATACCGCTACGAAAAAACGCCAGTACCATTTGATAATATGCAATCTCTAAAGGAATGTGCACATTTAGGCGGCGCTTAAATATCATTTTTAAGAAGGCTTTTTTGCAAGGCTCTAAACAGATAGCTTATTTTTGAAATCTTAAAAACCGTATTCTAGTACTCATGGAAGAACAAATCCTCAAATTATTTACAACCTTGTTGCCTGCCATTATTGTAGGTGTCCTATCGTTTTACTTTTTTCACGCCTTCATGAAAAACGAAGAGCGCCGTCGTAGGTTTCTCACCGTTCGTGAATCACAGGGAAAAACATTGCCTACCAGAATGGCTGCTTACGAGCGCATGACCTTGTTCTTAGAGCGCATAAAACCCGTAAATCTAGTCGTAAGAATCAAGCCTACGACCACTTCAAAAGTCGATTACGAAAATGCGCTGATTGATGCCATAGAAGTCGAGTTTGAACATAATATAGCGCAGCAAATCTATATAAGTGAGGAATGCTGGAATATCATCCGTGCAGCAAAAAATACCACCATACAACGCATCAGGCAAATAGGCATGTCCTCCAAAGTAAATGACGCTAATAGCTATAGAGAAGCAATCATTAACGAACTCATGGACGCATCGTCACCTAGCGCAACGGCATTGAGCTATATCCATGAAGAGGTGAAGAATTTGTTTTAATCTTCGCAACTACACTTACAATCCCAAAATCTTATTCAAACGCTCCTGCTCAACCTCAGACCTTTTTGTAA
>JANQTO010000097.1 GCA_030731685.1 Nonlabens sp. | reverse complement strand
TTATAATCTCGCATATTTGTGCTGTATATCTTTTATGGATTCTTCGCTGCTCATTAATCAAATCAAAAGACACGTATCGCTGACAACAGAAGATGAGGAACTGCTTACGTCAAAACTGAGTTATAGAAATTGCCTCAAGGGGCAATACCTTGTTCAACAAGGTGAAATATGTCACTATGAATTTTTTATAGTCTCTGGAACTACCCGTACATTCTATCTAGACGAAAATGGTCAGGAACACATTGTTATGTTTGCCATAGAAGAATGGTGGACGAGCGATATGGCAAGTTTTACAAAACAAATCCCTGCCGATTACCATATTCAGTGTCTAGAGAACACCAAAATCATCCAGTTTTCGCCAGCGCTCAAAGAAGAACTATTTATCGCTATACCGCAGTTAGAACGCTTCTTTAGAAAAATATTAGAACGTGCGCTTGTTTCTTCCCAAAACCGAATTGTGCGTAATTTCAGCATGAATGCTCGCGAGCGCTATCTTTATTTTAGTAAGCATTACCCTACTATTGAGCAGCGCATACCACAATATATGATTGCGTCATATCTAGGAATCACGAAGGAATTTTTGAGTAAAACAAAAAGTCAAATCCTCCTAGAGCCCTAAATAATAATCTAGATTAATATCATTTAATACACTAGTTCAATTTTTAGAACTGTATTTAGTCGCATCTTTGTCAGATAATTAATAGGGCATAAGTCCATTATCATTTAATTCAATTAATAACTTAAACATACAGCAATGAAAAAAACAATTAAAAGTATAGTAGCAGTAGTAGCAGTAGCACTACTTGCATTTTCGTTCACAGCGATAGTAAAAGAAAAGAAAGAAGTTAAAGTTGACGCCAGCAAGGTTGTATGGAGAGGCTACAAAGTAACAGGTTCTCATGAGGGAACATTAAAACTAGAATCTGGTAATCTTGTTTTTGACAAAGAAGTACTTACAGGTGGAGAGTTTACTATGAACATGAAAAGCCTTGCAGTAACTGACCTTAGCGGTGGCGGCAAAGAGAAACTAGAAGGACACTTAAAGTCTGACGATTTCTTCGGTGTGGAGAAGTTTGATAAGTCAACACTTGTTTTTAAAAGCGTAAAGTCTACTGGTAAAAATTCTTATAAAGTGACCGGAGACCTTACCATTAAAGGAAAAACAAATAGTGTAACTTTTGATTTATCTGTTTATGGAAGTAAGGCAAACGCATTTTTAAAAGTAGACCGCACAAAATTTGACGTGCGTTACGGCTCTTCAAGCTTCTTTGATAATCTACAGGACAAAGCCATATACGACGAGTTTGACCTTGTTGTGGACCTTCAGTTCTAGTAAAAATAGGCTTAGTGAAAACCGCTTATGTTCATAGGGACGTAAGCGGTTTTTTCGTTTTAGTCCTGTAAAGCTCTTTGAAAAATTTCCTTAAATTCCATGAGCATCATTGCCGTTGCGCCCCAAACTACGCGATTGTTGAGCATAAAGCACGGTACTTCGGTAATGTCTAAATAGCTGGTTTTAAGCATTTTTGTGGTGATGTTTGCATCGTCCAGCAAGCTTGCAATTGGTACCTCAAGAATGGACTGCACCTCACTTACTTGTAGGGTGAATTTGGGTCTCGCTTTCGCGAAAGCGAGATATGGATAAACCCTGTAATTACTGGGCGGAATGTAGATGGATGTACCGGCAAGGAGCACCTCTTGCTGTGCAATGGGAACACCAACTTCTTCCCAGGTCTCGCGCAATGCAGTTATTTCTGGGTCATTATTATCTTCTGGGTCCATGCGGCCACCGGGAAAAGCGATTTGACCACTGTGCGTACTGTCCGTGACGGCACGTTCTATAAGGACAAAATGGGTTTTACCTTGAATAGGGTAGAGCAGCATCATTACCGCAGCGGTTTTATGATTTGTACTATTCAGACCGTTGCGTTGTAGTTCATCCAGTCGCTCGATAGCAGCCATTTTGAGCTGGCTATCAAGGCCTGGTAAAGGTAAATTCCTTAATTTAGAGGCATATTTTAAAAAGTCTTCAAATGAATGCACGGGTAGTTTTTATGGTTTTAATCATTGGTTTGTGTTGCGCCAGTTGTAAAGATAAGCCAGTAGTTCTAAATGAAACCACACCCGTAAAAGACACGCTTGTCGTTACAGAAAAGAAAGAACGTTCGCGTAAAGACTTAGCGCGCATGTATGGCGTGACCATTACTCGTTCTGGTGATACCTTATTACCGCGTATTCCCAAAGACTCCATACAATCGTTTCTACTTGCATACGGTAAAGAAAATCCTGAGAATAGAGTGCGCATGAAAACACGGCACGGTACTATAGAACTGGAACTTTTCAATGACATGCCACTGGAACGTGCCAGCTTTATCTTTTTAGTAAAGCATAATTTTTTCTCACATTCTGTCGTTCACAGAGTTGTGCAAAATTTTGTGGTGCAAGCCGGTAATAGTGACAACAAAATAACTGCCATGAAACGCAGCAGTATAGGCAGTTATACCTTGCCACCAAACTACAATGGAAAGTACAGGCATGTGCGCGGTATGCTGAGTCTTGCGCGTGAGTGGGAAAATAATCCAGAGGAACTGCACGACCCGTTTGAATTTTTCATTTCGCTAGGTACAGCGCCACATCTGGATGGAAAGCATACCATCTTCGGACGTGTTACAAGCGGTATGGACGTCGCAGACGCTATATCAAAAGAACCTACAGACGAAGGTGACTGGCCTATGCGAGACGTTTACATCGACATGAGCGCGTATTGATGGAAATGAGGTTTTGGGAATGAGGCGTGTGGAATGAGTTATTAGTTATGTCGACTTAACGAACATTACGTTGATTGCAGACGAATAACTTTACAGTTGCCGGCAGTGCCAGAAACGTATTTGCCTGAATGTAGCTCCACAAAAAGTACGCACAAGGTTTGTCATTTCGAGGTACGAGAAATCACATTGTGAGAATCGATGTTTTAGAAAAAGAAACGTTCTTGAATGAAGGGTTAGTTGATTCTAAAGATGGCAATAGTCGTTTATTTAAGGCATTGAATAAACAACAACGTTAAGATTTAAAATCGAACGAGAACTGAAAATAAACCGATACCTAAATCAGAATACAGCAACAGGCAATCAGTCGCTCAAGCGACAATTAAAGCGTACGAAACTCTGGACTTTGTCCCGTGTCAAATACGGAATAGCTTGAAACTTAGAATTTAAAATATTGGAACTTAACCCTAGTACCTGTAAACTATCGCATTAATATTCATTCCGGCACCTACACTCGCAAACATAATTAGGTCACCTGGTGAGACACTGTAACCTTCTAATTCACCTTTAACAACCATATCAAAAACGGTTGGAACGGTTGCAACGGAGCTGTTTCCTAATAAGTGTATGTTCATAGGCATAACGTCCTTAGGCATTTCCATATCATGAAGTTTATAGAAGCGCTCGACGATGGCTTCATCCATTTTTTCATTTGCCTGATGGATGAATATCTTCTTAAGGTCTTTAATATCTACACCAGCATTATCCATGGCAGCTTGCATTCCAGCGGGAACTTGCGTGAGCGCAAAGTTGTAGATGCGACGTCCGTACATTTTTATAAAACTACCATTATCGGGAACTGCTGGGTTATAAGACCTACTATTGTAGATAAGGAAAGCTTCTTCGGCTGTGTAGGTTGCTGCTGCTAGGCCTAAAATACCTGCTTCGCCACCTTCAACGGCTTCGATAACCGTGGCTCCAGCACCGTCTGAGTATATCATACCGTCGCGGTCGTGGGCATCAATGGCTCTTGATAATGATTCTGCACCTATTACAAGAACTTTTTTGGCCATGCCTGCCTGTATGAATGCATATGCTTGGGAAACTCCCAAAACCCATCCTGGACATCCGAAGAGCACGTCATAAGCAACGCAACCTGGATTCTTAATGGCTAGTTTATTTTTTACACGGCTTGCAAGGCTAGGAACAGCGTCAGACGTACCGCCTAGTGCTTTTATATCACCGTAATTATGAGCTAAAATGATGTAATCAAGGGTTTCAGCGTCAACACCAGAGTCATCTATAGCACGCTGTGCTGCAATTGCCGCGATGTCGCTTGTCACCTGGTTATCGTCTATATAGCGACGTTCCTTAATTCCTGTAATAGCAACAAATTTTTCAATAATAGTCTCGTTGTTACCACTAAAGGTAGAGCCGTCATTATTTAGGAAAGTGTGGTTTAAAAAGTCTTCGTTTTTAACAACCCTGTGAGGAATGTAACTTCCTACTCCTGTTATTTTTGCTTTCATTTGTTGCAATAGATATAAGGTACAAAAAAACGTATTATTTATGGATTTTCAGAATAAATAGCCTACAAATGCTGATAATTCAAGAAGTTTTACGAATATGATTTATTGGCAAACCTTTTATTGCGAATTTGACAATAATTAACTTAGAAACTAATTTATTATGCAAGCATAGTAAATTCTATGTTGCATCGTTTCATTAAACTTCAAGTTAATAATGCCATAATTTTGAATATTACAGCCTTAACTATATAATTTGCAGCATGATAAAGTCCCAATAAGCATATGCTTATTGGGACTTTAATGGTTTATTGAACTATTAATAGTTCAAGTTTATTTTCTATAGATACTCTTCCATCGGTGCACAGGTACACATTAGGTTTCTGTCTCCAAATGCATCATCAGCACGACGCACGGTAGGCCAGAACTTGTTTGCGGCAACCCATTCCAGCGGGAATGCAGCTTCTTGTCTTGTATATGGATAAACCCAGTCGTCTGTGGTAATCATCGCTAGCGTGTGTGGCGAGTTTTTTAGTACGTTATTTGGTTCGTCTTTATGAGCTGCTTTGATTTCATTTCTTATAGAAATCATCGCATCACAGAAACGGTCCATTTCTTCTTTGCTTTCAGACTCTGTAGGCTCAATCATCATCGTTCCTGCTACTGGAAAAGATACGGTAGGAGCGTGGAAGCCGTAATCCATTAATCGTTTAGCAATGTCAGTAACTTCGATTCCTTGCTCTTTAAATGGGCGACAGTCTATAATCATCTCGTGTGCTGCACGTCCTTGCTCACCTACATACAAACAGTCATAACTACCGTCTAGACGCTCTTTAATGTAGTTTGCATTAACAATCGCATATTCCGTAGCTTGTTTAACACCTTTTGCTCCTAGCATACATATATAGCCGTATGATATCAAACACGCAAGTGCACTACCAAAAGGCGCTGCACTAATAGGTGTTATGGCTTGGTCGCCACCTGTAGGAATTATAGGATTCGTAGGTAAAAAGGGTACAAGTTGTGGTGCAACACATATAGGGCCTACGCCTGGACCACCACCACCATGTGGAATGGCAAATGTTTTATGTAGGTTCAAGTGACAAACGTCAGCTCCTATGTTACCTGGATTTGTAAGACCAACCTGGGCATTCATATTTGCACCGTCCATGTAAACCTGGCCACCGTATTCGTGGATTATACTTGTGATTTCTTTAATCGCACTTTCATAAACACCGTGCGTAGACGGGTAGGTAACCATTAAACTAGACAAGTTGTCTTTGTGCTCTATGGCTTTTGCTCGTAAATCTTCAACATCGATATTTCCGTTTTCCAGTGCTTTTGTAACAATCACTTTCATGCCGGCCATGACAGCGCTTGCAGGGTTTGTTCCGTGTGCGCTAGATGGTATTAAACAAATATTGCGGTGTTCATCACCACGGCTTATGTGGTATGCACGTATAGCCATAAGACCAGCAAACTCACCTTGTGCACCGGAATTAGGCTGTAATGAAGTTCCTGCAAAACCAGTACACTCATTAAGTTGTAGCTCTAATTTTTTAAGCATTTCCTGATAACCAGCGGCTTGGTCTAGTGGAACAAATGGGTGAATATTTCCCCACTGCGGACTTGAAAGTGGAAGCATCTCTGCAGCTGCATTCAGTTTCATCGTACAGGAACCTAGCGAAATCATCGAGTGGTTTAGTGCAAGGTCTTTACGTTCCAATGATTTTATATAACGCATTAATTGCGTCTCGCTGTGATGCATGTTAAACACCTCATGTTGCATAAAAGTCGTCTGGCGACCAGTTCCTAGGTGCGTACTAGTTACATACTCTGTTATTTCAACAAACGGTTTTCCTGTTGCCGTTGCAAAAGCTTTTAAAATATCATTTAGGTCTTTTAACGAAGTTGTTTCGTTAATGGAAACCTGCACGGTATCATCGTTAGGATAATAAAAGTTCAGCTCCAATGCTAGCGCTTCCTTACGCACAGCGTCAGCATTTGCTTTAAAGCTTAGCGTATCAAAAAACTGTTCGTTTTCTTGATAGATTCCTAGTTTCTCAACAGCATCGGCTAGGGTAGCGGTGTTTTTGTGAACTTTAGTAGCGATATATTTAAGTCCAGTAGGTCCATGATATACACCGTACATTCCAGCCATAACAGCTAGTAATACTTGTGCAGTACAAATGTTTGAAGTCGCTTTATCACGTTTGATATGCTGCTCACGAGTCTGTAAAGCCATGCGCAATGCACGTTTCCCATCTGTATCGCGAGTAACGCCTATGATACGACCCGGAATTTGTCTTTTAAATTCTTCACGTGTTGCAAAATATGCAGCGTGCGGTCCA
>JANQTO010000096.1:814-6705 GCA_030731685.1 Nonlabens sp. | reverse complement strand
CATGGAAAATTCCAAACCTACAGACAACCAAAATATGGGAGAAATTGCCACCTCAGACAGACAGATAACCTTATACTACAGCTCAGAATCTTCAATAGCAAAACAAACGCTAGCCTATGCCAAAGGTGAAGGTCTCGCACTACAGTCTATCGATGTTCTGGAAACTAAACTCACGGGAACACAACTTACCGAACTTGCTGACAAATTAAACCTTAAAGTTGCAGACCTTGTAAATACAGAGCACCCGAAGTACACAGAGCATTTTGATCAACACGATTTTTCTACAGACGACTGGATTACGATGATAACAAAGCATCCCAGTATTTTAAAAGGCCCTATCGCACTGCGAGGAGATAAATGTATCCTAGTAAAAACTCCGACGGATATAGTCAACATATAGTACTACCCAATGACTGGCAAAACCACGAACAAAGCAATTTACATAACGACCATTGAACCTAACAGCGGGAAGTCCATTATCTCCCTTGGACTTATGCAGCTCTTATTAGGTAAAGCCGCAAAAGTGGGTTATTTCAGACCCATTATAGATGACGTTGAAGATGGCAAAATTGATAACCACATTAACACGGTTATCAGTTATTTTAAGTTGCCGTTGCATTTTGAGGATGCTTATGCCTTCACACGAAGTGAGGTAATACGCATGAAAAATGTAAATCAAGAGGATAAAATAATAGGCCGTATTATAGAAAAGTATAAAGCGATAGAAGAACGTTTTGACTTTGTACTCATAGAAGGAACCAGCTTTGTAGGTGAAGGCTCCATTATTGAATTTGACATTAACATTCTCATTGCAAAAAACCTGGGAGTTCCAGCTATTATCCTAGCAACCGGCGTGGGCAAGACCATGGAGGAACTGGTAGGCAGTCTTCAAATGGCTTACGATTCTTTTAGAGATAAAGGCGTCGAGGTGCTATCCATCATCGCAAATAAAGTTCAGCCAGAAAACCAAACCGCCATTATTGCCGCACTACAATTGAAGTTACCTGCTACCGTAATCATCAATGCGATACCGCTCAACCCTATTCTTGCAAATGCATCGGTTAAGGAAATAGTTGACGAGCTGGACGCGACCATCCTTTTTGGTAAGGATTATATCAATAACCAAACGGGTTTTTTCAGCGTTGGCGCCATGCAATTACCCAACTACCTGACTCATTTAAAGGAAAATAGCCTCGTTATCACACCTGGTGACCGTGCTGACATTATATTAGGTGCGCTACAAGCAAATAATTCCAATAACTATCCTTCTATATCGGGAATCGTGCTTACAGGCGGTTTAATTCCTGAAGAGTCTATCATAAAACTCATAGAAGGCTTGTCTGATGTGGTACCTATTTTATCAGTGAAAGGCGGCACATTCTCTGTAACCAATAGCATAGGAGCCATAAAATCACAAATCTATGCGCAGAACACCCAAAAGATAGAAACCTCTATTGCCGACTTTGAGAAACACGTACATGTAGAAGCGCTCGTGCAACGCTTAATTACTTTTGAAACCTCTGGCATTACGCCAAGAATGTTCCAATACAACCTTCTTAAAAAGGCAAAATCACACAAAAAACACATTGTCCTTCCCGAAGGTACTGACGAGCGCGTACTGCGTGCGACAAAACAGCTCATCGATGTAGATGCAGTAAACATTACGCTACTAGGAGATAGAAAGGAAATAGCAGACAAGTTAACTGCACTGGACATTGCGCTGGATTTGAATCGCGTAAACGTTATTAATCCTGTAGAGAGTGTTGATTTTGACGCTTTCGCGAAAGCGTTATACGAACTACGAAAGCACAAGAACGTAAACCTCGCCATGGCAAAAGACCTGATGGAAGATGTGTCATACTACGGCACCATGATGGTATATCAAGGTAAGGCAGATGGCATGGTGTCAGGAGCTGTGCACACAACCCAACACACCATACGACCAGCTTTACAATTCATCAAAACCAGACCTGATGCATCCATCGTATCATCGGTATTTTTTATGTGCCTAGAAAATCGAGTTTCGGTTTATGGCGACTGCGCAATTAATCCAAATCCTACTGCAGAACAACTCGCAGAGATTGCCATTGCAAGCGCAGCAACGAGCCGTGCATTTAATATAGAACCTAAGATTGCGATGCTTTCGTACTCGTCGGGTTCGTCAGGAATAGGTGAAGATGTAGAACGCGTGCGCGAGGCAACCGCGATTGTTAAGCAAAAAAGACCCGACCTGAAAGTAGAAGGTCCCATACAATATGATGCAGCAGTAGATATACATGTGGGCAAATCAAAAATGCCAGATTCAGAAGTTGCTGGTCAGGCAAATGTTTTTATTTTTCCCGACCTCAATACGGGTAATAATACCTACAAAGCAGTTCAGCGAGAAACCAAAGCGCTCGCCATAGGTCCTATCATTCAAGGATTAAATAAACCGGTAAATGACCTGAGTAGAGGTTGTACCGTAGAAGACATTTTTAATACCGTTATCGTAACCGCCATACAGGCGCAGGACATTTAATTTGCAACAATTCATGAACATTTTAATTATTAACTCTGGAAGTTCCTCGATTAAATTCCAGGTATTACAAATGCCAGCTGAAAAGGTTTTATGTAGCGGAATCGTAGAGCGCATAGGCAGCGAGGATGCCATAGTTCAATATAAAACGAGCGACGACAAACTAGAAGAAACTGTACCCGTAAAAACCCATGAAGATGGTCTACAGCGTGTAGTTGCCCTATTGCTCCACCCAGAAAAAGGCGTCATAAAAAACACTGCCGATATTCACGTGGTAGGACATCGCGTAGTTCACGGCGGCAACTCCTTTTCAAACACCACCTTAATAAACGAAGCAGTAAAACGCGAAATAGCGCAATATGCAGCGCTTGCACCCTTGCACAATCCAAATAACTTAATAGGAATTAACATCGCAGAAAAGCTTTTTCCAACTGCAAAACAGGTTGCTGTTTTTGATACCGCATTTCATCAGAGCATTCCCGAAAAAGCACATAAATATGCAATACCAGAGCAGTTATACAGCGAGCAACACATACAGCTTTACGGATTTCATGGGACAAGCCATAAATATGTTTCTGAAAGAGCGATTGCATATTTAGGATTGCAACCGTCTAAAATTATCTCCATTCATTTAGGAAACGGTTGTAGCATGACTGCCGTAGTAAATGGAAAAAGCACAGACCACAGTCTGGGATTTGCTCCTTCAAACGGGTTGATTATGGGTTCGCGAAGTGGTGACATAGACCACAGCATTATTTTTTACTTAGTCAACCACTTAGGATACAGCCTAGAAGATGTAAATAAAATGCTCCATAAAGAAAGTGGCATGCTAGGTCTTACCGGCCATGCCGACTTACGTGACGTACAACGAGAAGCTGAAAATGGCAACCAAGCCTGTAAACTTGCGCTTGCTATGAATGCTTATAGAATTAAAAAGTACATAGGTGCTTATGCTGCTGCCATGAACGGTCTCGATGCCATCATTTTTACAGCTGGAATCGGTGAGAATTCTAGTTTATTACGAGATTTAGTTTGCGCCGATATGGATTTCTTAGGTATAGAACTAGACTCTGTAAAAAATGAGGAACGACAACAGGTACTTCGAGAAATAAATACTCCTAACGCTAAGGTGAAGATATTAGTAATTCCTACAAATGAGGAACTCGAAATTGCTAAGCAGGCTTATCAGATTATAGCTTAAAACGGAATTTTCAAAAGTCTATTTCAACATTTTATAAGTGTTTCGTCCATTTCAAAATTGTTTCGAGCACTTGGCTATCTACTTGATAAAGCGACGTTCCTGAGGGTGCATTTTGTAGCGTTAGGTAATGGTTTAATCCATCAAAGACTGTTACAGAAATAAGCGGATTGTCAAACGATTTCAGCAAGGACGTTTCAGTCACAGGGTCTACATACAAGTCATTAGAACCTATAAGATAAAGTATGGGAATTCGCGTTGATTCATAAGCATGCTCGTAATTTTGTTTCACATGGTCTATGTGCGTAGGACTTAAGAATTTGTAGAATTCGCTTTTGAAACCGTTTTCCCTAGCGGCCATTTTACCTTTATTCCTGATAATTCCATAATCGTTATTATTTATGATGATTGGATACAGCAGGTCTAGCAACTGCACAACCTCTTCTTGAGATTTACCTTTAATGCGGTAAAAATCCATCAGATTATTTTTTGTTTGATATTTAAAAAAAGCACCATGCTTTTCTACCGGTGCGGCAAGCTGAATTAAGAAGTCTACACCGGTGCCACTATCATGCGCTGCGATTGCGGCCATGCCTCCTAAACTATGACCTACAAGCCCTAATGTACACGATTTTAGAACCTCAACATTTCTTAGCGCTTCGACAGCATACGATACGTCGGCAGTAAGTGAGCTTGCACTGGGATTGAATGAACCTGTGGACCTACCTACCCCACGCTCGTCAAATCTATAGACTGCTATGTTGTCGTTTAGAAAAGCTTCGGCAAGCACAAAATGAGCATACCTCGTATCTTTTCCACTGCCAGGAATTATAATAACCACTTTATTAAAGGGTGCCTTCGGTGTAATTAATGTCCCAGAAAGCTTAATATCTTCTTGTACATTTGAGAACTCAAGTTCTTGGAAACTGTAGCGCTCTTTGTTATTGATTTCACGTTCATAGTCGAACATTTTTTGAGCACCTACGATGCAGCAGTTCAATAAAAGCAATAATGCCAAACCGTATTTCATATAGCTAAGGTATTTGATATTTTTAATTGGCACAACAATAAACACGTGTACCATAATCGCTAAATGCCTGTTTTGGAACGGACATTGTCCGTTTCTATGTAAAACTGGTGGTACGTTCGCTTTCGCGAAAGCGGACAAATACGACTAACACCCAGTATTTTAAGACTCCAATATTCCTTAAAAAAATCAGTCACATAATTAGGATAATTACTCCAGCATTTGTATACATTTACATCGTTAAATCTAGTGCATGTTACTTTTGAGAATCATACTATTGTTTCTTACCATGACGGGTGTGGCTGCGCTATCTCCAGAAATAAAAACGGCGGTAAATGACAACTTTTCGCTAGAAGATTACAACCTAGAACTACACCATCTCGACGCTAACGCGGCTCTTGTAACAATTCAGAGCGTGACTTCTCTAAGTGGCCAACCCGAGATACTTAGAACAACTACCAAACTACCTACTTTTTTATTCCCAAGTACAGTTGTAGGAAGCGCTGCAAAACCTGGGACAAGCACGTTTAGATATTTAAAAGAATGCAAAACGATAGCTTTAAGGCTAGCTCGTTTTTCTATCGCATTTCCTTTCCACGACTTCCCGTAATTATACATGTACCCTTATTACTTTTAGAAAAAATCTCTTTTCTAAATCGCGCTTGCTCTAGAGTGAAGCATGCGACTACAACACATTTATAATTTTAAAAACACTATTACATGGACATTCCATTCATAATCACCTGCCTTATCCTATTATCTTTTACGTTTGTACCAGTCTACATATTGAACAATATGGGGCGTAAAAAAGGCAAATCGAACATTGCTAAAACAAAGTTATTAATCAAGGAACGTGGCCTTGTAATCAATCAGACAGAAAGCTGGGGCGATTACTACATAGGCATAGATACGACAAACAAAAAATTATTATTTATTAACCACAAAACAGAAGTCACCGCTATGACCGAACAGTTAGTAGACCTTACACAAATAAGTACATGCAACATCGTCGAAAATAGAAAAGCCAAAAAAATCAATGGCAGAAATGAGTCGGTTTTAGAGAAGCTAGACTTAGAAATTCAGTTTAAAGATGGTAAGAATTTATTGATTCCATTTTAAACAGAAAGGAAATAACCTCATCTCCATTCCGG
>JANQTO010000096.1:0-804 GCA_030731685.1 Nonlabens sp. | reverse complement strand
CGAAACAACCAAATGGAAAATTGGGAAATGAAACGAATAGAGAAATGGAAAGCGCTAATAACAGAGAATGTTCTTACCCCAGCATTGATCAAGAAAGCTGCTTAGTGAATTTCATCACCTTTTGAATTGACGGCTTATAATGCACTAAAAAGTTAGAGCACAAGATTCAATGTCATCATATTTCATTTCACACGTTTAATAACGAAAGCCATTCTTTACGGATGGCTTTTTTATTTGGTGTATTTGTGACACAGCTCCATGTAAAACCTTTGTTTTGATAAAGAAAAAACCGTTATGAGTGCTTTAAAGTTATTTACATTTTGCAAGTTTATAAAAAGTGAAGAAACCAAAAAACCTCTCAGTTTCCTGAGAGGTCTTCTATTTAGTAGCGGGAACAGGACTCGAACCAGCGTCCGCCGCGGCGGATATGAGCGCGACATGCGTTTATGAATAGTTTAACTGTGTGTCCATCCATTCTCGACCTTTACCTGTTTTTAGTTCTTTTTCTCTAATCAGCGCGGCACTCTTGGATGAAAAAAATTCTAAGTGAATAACTTTCCATGGCCTGAATTTAATAGTGTAACCTTTAGAGGCTAATTCATTATGTGATTTAAATCTCGAAATAATACTTGAGGTCATTCCAACATAGCGCTTATTATGAATGCTAGACCATAATACGTAAACAACAAATTCTTGGTGCATAATCTTACTTAAAACCAAAAAACCTCTCAGTTTCCTGAGAGGTCTTCTATTTAGTAGCGGGAACAGGACTCGAACCTGTGACCTTCGGGTTATGAGCCCGAC
>JANQTO010000095.1 GCA_030731685.1 Nonlabens sp. | reverse complement strand
ATGAACATACAAGAAATAAAAACACTAGGTCAACTCAAAGAATCGGGATGGAAATCGCGCAGTATCAAAGAGGAACTTAGAGAAAACTTAAAGGCAAATATAAAATCGGGAACTGATTCCTTTACGGGTATTCATGGTTATGAAAACTCTGTGATTCCAGAATTGGAACGAGCGATTTTATCAAAGCACAATATCAATTTACTAGGTCTACGCGGTCAGGCAAAAACACGCCTTGCACGCTTAATGACGGGCTTACTCGACGAGTATATTCCTTATGTTGAGGGAAGCGAGATTCATGACGACCCATTTGCACCTTTGTCACGTACTGCCATAGATTTAATAGACCAGCATGGTGACAAAACGCCTATCGCATGGTTGCATCGCGATGATAGGTTTTATGAAAAACTGGCAACTCCAGACGTTACCGTTGCAGACCTTATAGGTGATATAGACCCCATTAAGGCGGCAAACCTAAAACTAAGCTATGCAGATGACCGCGTGATACACTACGGTATGATACCGCGAGCAAACCGTTGTATTTTTGTCATTAACGAGTTACCCGATTTACAGGCGCGTATTCAGGTTGCTTTATTTAACATTTTGCAAGAAGGCGATATCCAAATACGCGGATTTAAGCTCCGTTTAAATCTAGACATGCAATTTGTCTTTACTGCAAACCCTGAAGATTATACAAACCGCGGTAGCATCGTGACACCACTTAAAGACCGCATAGGTTCGCAAATCCTCACGCACTACCCAGAAACTATTGAGATTGCTAAAACTATTACCCAGCAAGAAGCAAAAAGCGATGCTCGTAATAACGATGCGCTGTATGTTCCAGAACTTGCAAAGGATTTATTGGAGCAAATAAGCTTTTGTGCACGCGAGAGCGAGTATGTGGACGAGAAAAGTGGTGTGAGTGCGCGACTGAGTATTACCGCTTATGAAAACTTATTGAGCACAGCAGAGCGTAGAGCGCTCATGAATGGCGATGACAGCACGTCGCTGCGCTTGTCAGACTTTTCGGGAGTGATACCTGCGATAACTGGTAAAATTGAGTTGGTTTATGAAGGTGAGCAAGAAGGCGCAGCTTTTGTTGCAAACGAACTCATAGGCGAGGCTATCAAGACCGTGTTTCCTGACTACTTTCCAGAAATCAAAAAACTCGTTAAACCAGACGAAGAAACACCATACGACAAACTGGTGGAGTGGTTCTTTAACAATGATGGCTTGGAGTTACTTGACGAACTTAATGACAGCGATTATAAAGCATTGCTAGACCAGGTTACACCTTTAACAGACCTGGTAGAAAAGTATCAGCCAGAGTTCC
>JANQTO010000094.1 GCA_030731685.1 Nonlabens sp. | reverse complement strand
ACCCTATACCTGGTGACCGCGTTTTTGGATTCACAACTATAAATGACGGTATTAAAGTCCATAAAAATAACTGTCCCAATGCGGTAAGTTTGCAAAGTAAGTATGACTACCGCATTATAACCGCTAAATGGATAGATTCCACCACGCAGGATTATAGTGCAACCATTATACTCAGTGGTTTAGACCGTATGGGACTTGTACAAGAGGTTACTGCCGTCATATCACAGAACATGCACGTGAACATTAAAAATATAAGTTTTAGTACAAACCACGGTATCTTTACAGGTAAGATTGAAGTGGTTGTTCCTAATAAGAACTTACTAACCGACCTTTCGCAAAAATTAAACAAGCTCAACGGTATCGACAAGGTAACGAGAGCCTAAAAAGAATATAATTATCAACACACTAGAAAAAGAACAGGAAATTGTAAGAGGTGTTTTTACCCAGTTTTTAAGCGACAAAGGCCACCGAAAAACACCCGAAAGGTTCGCAATATTAGACGAGATTTATGCGAGTGAAGAGCACTTTGACATAGAGTCATTGTACCTTAAAATGAAGGAACAAAACTACCGTGTAAGTCGTGCTACGCTTTACAATACGATAGATTTGCTTATGGAATGTGCGCTGGTAAGAAGGCACCAATTTGGACAAAATCAGTCGCACTACGAGAAATCTTTTTTTGATAAGCAGCACGACCATATTATCCTTTCAGACACGGGCGAGGTTATCGAGTTTTGTGACCCTAGAATAGAGTCAATAAAAAAGACCATAGAAGAGGTTTTTGATATTCAAATTACCAAGCATTCTTTATATTTTTACGGTCATAAGAATCCAACTACAAAAGAAAACTAATGGCTGTAGATTTATTACTCGGACTTCAATGGGGTGACGAGGGAAAAGGTAAAATCGTAGACGTACTAACATCTAACTATGATATTGTTGCACGCTTTCAAGGTGGACCTAATGCTGGTCACACACTGGAATTTGACGGTATCAAACACGTACTCAGAACTATACCGTCGGGTATTTTTCATGACAACACGGTAAACGTCATAGGAAATGGCGTTGTAATAGACCCTGTAGTTTTTGTACAGGAGCTCGATGGTCTTGATAAGTTCAACCTAGACTACAAGAAAAAACTAATATTATCTCGCAAAGCACATATTATTCTACCTACACATAGGTTGCTAGATGCCGCGTCTGAAACTTCTAAGGGTAAAGCAAAAATAGGCTCTACACTCAAAGGAATAGGTCCTACATACATGGACAAAACTGGTAGAAACGGTATACGCGTAGGTGACTTAGAACTTGCAAACTGGAAAGAGCGTTACCGCAATCTAGCAAACAAACATGAAGCGCTTATAGGTTTCCACGATGTACAAATTGAATACAACCTACCTGAATTAGAGAAGGAATTTTTTGCAGCAGTAGAGCGTTTAAAAGAACTGACCTTCATAGATTCTGAAGAATATTTACAACAAGCACAACGCGCAGGAAAAACCATTCTTGCCGAAGGTGCTCAAGGCTCTTTACTAGATATCGATTTTGGAACCTATCCGTTTGTGACGTCTTCTACGACCACAGCGGCTGGTGCTTGTACAGGTTTGGGCGTTGCTCCTACGCAAATAGGTGAAGTATATGGTATTTTTAAAGCATACACCACACGTGTAGGTAGCGGACCTTTCCCTACAGAATTGTTTGATGATGCAGGCGCTGAAATGGCTCGCATAGGAAACGAATTTGGTGCCGTAACCGGTAGACCACGCCGCTGTGGTTGGTTAGACCTTGTTGCATTGAAATACACTTGTCAAATAAACGGTGTTACCCAACTCATGATGATGAAAGGCGACGTGCTATCTGGTTTTGAAGAACTTAAAGTATGTACCAGCTATATGTACAAAGGTGAAGAGATTTCTCATTTACCATATAACATTGAACCCGAAAACGTAGAACCTGTTTACAAAACGTTCCCTTGTTGGAAAAAAGACCTCACCCAAATGACAGAGGTATCGCAGTTTCCTAAAGAACTGAATGACTACATCGCGTTTCTAGAAAAAGAACTGGAAATTCCTATAAAAGTAGTGAGCGTAGGTCCAGACCGTAAACAAACGATACATCGCGATTAACATAACCAAACACATGTAAATTCCAAATGAAACCAACTCGTTTGGAATTTACTTTTTACAAAAAGTTCACCACCGTAGTATGGCACAACCTAAATATTTAATGACCGCACTTAAGGGAATTCTCATGGGCGCTGCTGACGTTGTTCCTGGTGTTTCCGGTGGAACTATTGCATTTATTACGGGTATTTATGAGGAACTCATCAAAACCATCGACGGTTTAGACATAAGTATTTTAGGCTCGCTAAGAAAAAATGGGTTTGTAAATACATTCAACGCTTATAACCTCGGTTTTTTAATTTCCTTACTTGCAGGTATCGCTGTTAGTATTTTGAGCCTGGCAAAACTTATTACCTTTTTACTGGCTACCTATCCCATACTCGTCTGGTCATTTTTCTTTGGACTCGTGCTGGCTAGTGTTTGGTACATCGGGTCGCAAATCTCCAAATGGGGCGCCGTTACCATTGCATTTATAATCGTAGGTACTGCCCTATCCTATTATATCACCGTTGCAGAACCTTTGGGTTCACCAGATAGCTGGTGGTACGTTATCTTTTCGGGCTTTGTAGCCATTATCGCCATGATACTTCCTGGGGTTTCAGGTGCATTTCTATTACTGCTTTTAGGCAGTTATGAGACCGTTCTGGGCGCTATTACTGGTCTTACCGAAGCTTTAGTTGCTGGCGATTGGAGCGCAGCAAGTAGTTACTTTCTCACTTTATGCCTTTTTGCGGTAGGATGTATTTTAGGACTTAAATTATTTTCGCGCGTGCTTACGTGGTTATTTAAAAACCATAAAAACTGGACGCTGGCGTTACTTACCGGTTTTATGCTGGGCTCGCTCAACAAATTATGGCCGTGGAAAGAAGTGCTCAAATACCGAACAAACTCGCATGGCGAGGAAGTTCCGTTTTTAGAGAAAAGTATTATGCCAAATCATTTTGATGGGGATCCGCAAATAATGTGGGCTGTTGTGTTAATGGTCGTCGGATTTTTGCTTATTTTTCTACTGGAGCGATGGGCTTCTAAAAAACAGGCATAGTGCAACAACCTACACGCAGCGCGAGCGATAAATTCTATCTCGTCCTAAAAGGTATTGCCATGGGAACCGCAAATAAGGTTCCTGGGGTAAGCGGCGGCGTGGTGGCATTTATTGCAGGTTTTTACGAAGAATTTATTTACTCGTTCCAAAAGCTCAACCGTAAAGCCGTTGCACTATTGATACGCGGCAGGTTCTCGTACTTTTACAGATACATTAACGGTAAGTTTTTAAGCTACCTGTTTCTCGGCGAGATTATCAGTTACTTTACGGTCAGTAAGATATTTGATGTTTTTATAAAAATGGCTCCTATACTCGTCTGGGCGTTGTTTTTTGGTATGATACTCGGTTCCGTTTATTACATTTCAAAATCCTTTGAAGACTGGACACGACGCAACATCATGTTCTGCACAGTGGGAACGCTCATAGGTATAGGAACGTCACTACTAAGTCCTGCTGGCGATAATGACAATCTGTTTTTTGTTTTCTTTTGCGGTATGGTCAGTATCACGGGCATGACATTGCCTGGGCTTAGCGGTAGTTTCATACTCATTTTATTGGGTAATTACGTATTGTTGCTGGTAGACAGTATCAATGCTTTTTTTGAAACCATGGTTCGCTCATTTGGAGGCGATTTTGGTTGGTGGTACGACCCTATCCATATGAATTTGCTTGTGGTACTAGCGGTATTTCTACTTGGTTCGCTGGTAGGTCTTATTAGCTTATCCCACGTGCTGGGTTGGACATTTAAGCACTATCGCAGTGAGACAAACGCTACCATTATAGGTTTCATTACAGGCTCGCTGGGCGTTGTATGGCCATGGAAACGAGAAGTTTACAAGCTAGACAGTGCGGGAACCGTTGTTACTGACATAAATGGAAATGCCATACTAGAGAATTACACACGCTTTCTACCAGACATGGCGTCAAGTCATACCTGGATAGCTTTAGTAATGATAGTCTTGGGCTTTGCAACTGTTTATTTATTAGACCGATATGGAAAAAATGAGTATACCTAAAAGCGTTTTTGGTCTTTTGGGCAAACGCTTGGATTATAGCTTTTCAAGAGCTTATTTTTCAGAAAAATTTGAAAAGCTCAAACTGCATGACCACGTCTATAGGAATTTTGAAATTCCTAGTGCAGGTGATTTAGTCCGCTTTCGCGAAAGCGTAACCTACAACAGCACTACACAAACAACAAACGGTGTGCATGAGATTGTGCGTGGTTTTAATGTGACCATTCCTTACAAAGAAGCCATCATACCACTACTGGACCATATTACGCCAGAAGCTGAAACGATAGGTGCCGTAAATACCGTTGTCATTGAAGATAATGTATGGACCGGTCATAATACAGATGCTTACGGGTTTGGAAAAAGCCTCGAACCCTTTGCTCCTATTGCGAAAAACGCCCTTATCCTAGGAACCGGTGGTGCTTCAAAAGCAATCGCTTACACGCTAGAAGCACTACAAATTCCTTATTTAAAGGTATCGCGCAATCCTGACCCAGACGATGACTACATGATAGATTACAAAGCTGTCAACAAGGACCTCATGCAACTGGTGAGCCTCATAGTGAACACTACACCGCTGGGAACGCATCCAGACGTAGATACCTGTGCGCCCATTCCCTACGAATTTCTTAGTAAAGAACACGTACTCTACGACTTAACATACAATCCACAGAACACATTGTTCATGAAAAAAGGCGCCGTACAAGGTGCTCGAGTGACAAATGGCGGCGTGATGCTGGTTCACCAAGCCGAAAAAGCATGGGAACTATGGAATATGTAGCCCATTTTACGTGTACAATAGCAAAGAAACTTTTATATTGCCATCCTTAAAACATTACCCATGAATACGAATGACAACCTGCAACAACCAGCAGACGGAAAACAAAATGACGAGAACGCCTTAGAAAATGCTATGGTGGAAGAGTCTAACAATCCTAAAAAAGAGTCTATGGTAGACGAGGATGAAGCCACAGCCAGCACAGAACCTGTAAAACCAGGAACTAACAAAGTGGAATCTGTTGCTAGTGAGGATAACGCTCTTGAAGACGCTATGGTTGAAGAAAGCAGCGCTGTTCAACAAACAAAAGAAGCTGTCATCATAGATTCTGACGAAGAAACTACAGCTCCAGAAGAAACGGCTTCACCTGCAACCAGCAGCAAAGACGATGATGAGGACCACGAAGAAGACCAAAACAAGGAAATCCCAGAGAAAGACTACAACACCATGGACATGCCTGCGATTATTGCAGAGCTGCGCCATTTGATGCAGGAATATCCTATCAATAGCTTTAGAGACCAAGCAGACCAGCTTAAAAAAGCATTTGAAGCAGCAGACTCCTCTCAAGAAAAAGAAGAGCGTGAAACGTTTGCAGAGAAAAATCCGCCGAGTGATGATGCACTAGCGCCAGA
Organism: Nonlabens sp.; assembly: GCA_030731685.1. GTDB lineage: Bacteria > Bacteroidota > Bacteroidia > Flavobacteriales > Flavobacteriaceae > Nonlabens. The sequence continues at coordinate 1,160 of JANQTO010000094.1, read as the reverse complement.
GTTTGAATATAAAAACCCGCTTGCTAAGGAGTTTTACGACCTGCATGCATTATACCGCAAGCAAAAAGGAGAACTACAGCGACAAGTGCGCAAGCAACAAGAGGACAACCTTGCAACCAAACGTGCTATTATAGAAGGTATCAAAAACCTGATAGACGAAGAGGAAAATATAGGAACAACCTTCAAGAAATTCAATGCTTTACAAGACCAGTGGAAAACCACGGGTAACATACCGCACGATAGTTATAACATCGTTTGGGAAGATTACAGGCTGCATGTACAGAATTTCTATGATTATATAGACTTAAGTAAAGAATTACGCGATAAGGATTTTGAGCGTAACCTAGAATTCAGAAATCGCATAATAGAACGTGCCGAAGAATTGGGCAACGAAGAAGACATTCACAAAGCATTGCGCGAGCTACAGGAACTACACCGCATGTGGAAAGAAGATGCTGGACCTGTTGCAAAAGAAGAGCGTGACCCTATTTGGGACCGTTTTAAGGATGCTACAAAGATTATTCATGATAGACGCCAAGCATATTATGAAGAGCGTGATAAAATGGCGAGTACAAACCAGACCATAAAAGAAAATATTGTTGCTGAAATAGAGAAATTAACTAAAGAAGGCGCAACAAACCACAGTGGCTGGCAAACAAAGCTTACCGAAATAAACGCACTCAAAGAACTTTTTACCCAAACAGGACCAGCGCCTAAAGAGGTAAATAACAGTCTTTGGGACCAGTTTAGAACTGTAACGCGTAACTTCAACCAAACCAAGAATGCTTATTACAAATCGTTGAAAGACGAACAAAACAGCAATCTAGAAAAGAAAATGGCACTTATCGCCATTGCCGAAGAACACAAAGAATCTGAAGATTTTGCGGGTTCTCTGGATATCATGAAACGCATACAGCGTGAGTGGAAAGAAATAGGTCACGTACCTAGAAAAGACAGCGACAAAATATGGAAGCGATTCCAAAAAGCCTGTAATGCATTTTTTGAAAAGAAAACGGCACAGCGCAAGCAGGACAGTGTAGAAGAAGTTGCCAACTTTGAGGCAAAGATGAAAGTGTACGATGCCCTTAAAGACATGTTGCCACAAGATGACCTAAAAGCGATGAAAGCTGAAGTAACATCGCATATGGACGCATGGTCTG
>JANQTO010000093.1 GCA_030731685.1 Nonlabens sp. | reverse complement strand
GTATAAAATTGAGTGTACAAGTTAAGATAATTTGAACTAATTTATGTTTCCTTGAATATGCATTGATATCACCTTTTTTTTCACAAGGAGGCTCGACATGAATACAGCAATAAACCCGAAATATCAATCATATTATTATACCATATTTCATATCACAAATAAGCTTTCGCGAAAGCGTAAACACCAAAAACCCACTAGAACAAACAATTCTAGTGGGTTTTTACATACTTTAAAAGGTAGTTTTATCTATTAACGAACTCAATAATAGCGCTTGTTATAAACTTAATTTGCTCATCATCAAGCTCTGTGTGCATAGGTAAGGAGATGCATTCCTTCACCAGCTGATTTGTCACTGGGAAATCGGCCTCGTTGTAGCGGTCGTCTTTGTATGCTTTTTGGGAGTGTAGTGGTATAGGGTAATACACACCGCACGGTATATCGTTTGCCTGTAAATGCTTAACAAGCTCATCACGATTAGCGTTTTTAATGACTAAAGTATATTGATGAAAAACATGACAATCACAACTATCACAAACCATGGGCGTGATAATATTCTTTTGCCCTGCAAATGCCGCGGTGTACTTGCGCGCTGCATCTCTACGTGCATTATTATAACTATCTAATAAAGGCAGTTTTGCTCTTAACACCGCAGCCTGCATAGAGTCTAATCTAGAATTTACACCTACCACATCGTGGTGATAACGCTCATACATCCCGTGATTTACGATACCTCGCAGCGTGTGCGCCAGTGCGTCGTCATTTGTAAAAATCGCACCACCGTCACCATAGCAACCTAGGTTTTTAGAAGGAAAAAACGATGTTGTTCCTACATGACCTATGGTTCCTGTTTTGGCCTTTGAGCCGTCTGCCTGCAGGTAATTTGCGCCTATTCCTTGTGCATTGTCTTCAATCACGTAAAGGTTATGCTCCTCGGCAATGGCCATAATCTCGGCCATATTTGCTACTTGTCCAAAAAGATGAACTGGAACTATCGCCTTTGTTTTAGGCGTAATCGCTTTGCGTATCGCCTCTGTGTCAATATTAAAATTATACGGATTCACATCTACCAGCACCGGTGTAAGGTGCAAGAGTGCAATTACTTCTACGGTTGCCGCAAAGGTGAAGTCGGCAGTAATGACCTCGTCACCAGGCTTTAAATCTAGACCCATCATGGCTATTTGCAACGCATCAGTTCCGTTTGCACATGGAATCACGTGTTTCACACCTAGATATTCCTCAAGATTTTTTTGAAAAGCATGGACTTCGGGCCCATTTATAAACGTGGTCGTATCGATTACCTCTTGAATAGATGCATTAACCTGATCTTTTATTGCTTCATATTGACCTTTTAGGTCAACCATTTGAATTTTACGCATTTGCAATTAAGTTTTATTTGTGCCTTTAGTCGCACATTGTCATGTAAAAATACGGAATAATCGCATGCTATCCCAAGCGCAAAATTTGTGGTATTTTTGATTAAAATGAGTAATCTGTGAAAAAAGGCTATGATGTATTGTTCGCTTTCGCGAAAGCGTGCTTACCCATAATAGGTGCGTTTAACCACAAAATAAAGTTAGGCGCACAAGGTCGTGAGCGTTCATGGGGCATTTTGAGCGACCAGGTGAAGAACACGCTGCCCAAAATATGGGTGCACGTCGCCAGTCTGGGCGAGTTTGAGCAAATTGTTCCCGTGCTGGAACAGCTCAACCATAAGGACTTCCAAATTGTGCTCACGTTTTTCTCACCATCTGGTTATGAGAACAAAAAGAATACAAAGCTGGCGCATGTTGTGTGTTATTTGCCGCTGGACACACCTGCACAAGCTCACAAATTTATAGAAATAGTGAACCCATCACTAGCTATTATGGTAAAGTATGAATTCTGGCCTAACTACTTAAATGAGCTGCACAGACGTAATGTTCACACCATTTTGGTAAGTGGCGTCTTTAGAGAAAAGATGGCGTTTAATAGCTGGTATGGAAGCTGGATGAAACCTTATTTGAAAGCTATAAATCATTTTTTCCTTCAAAACGAAGATTCTTTAACACACCTAAAAAAATTAGGCTTTGCAAACGCAACCGTAAATGGCGATACGAGGTTTGACCGCGCATGCCAGCTCATATAACTCGATAACAAAGTGCCCTTATTTGACGAATTCATCGGTACCAAAAAATGCCTTGTTGTAGGCAGCAGCTGGCAAGAAGATATTGCTGTGTTACTACCGTGGTTGCAAAAAACTGCAGAAAGCCAAGAGTATAAAATCGTTATCGCTCCACATGAAGTAGATACTGAAAGCGTGCAAGCGTTACAAAATCAATTAGGAATGAACAACTTGCTATGGTCTGCCTTACAAGATTCCGCGACCCATGACATGAATAGCGTTCCTGTTCTTATTGTAGATACTATAGGTTTGCTTACCAAAGCATATTCTTATGCAAGTGTTGCTTATGTAGGCGGTGCCATGGGTACAAAAGGTTTGCATAATATTCTGGAAGCAGCAACATTTGGCGTTCCTGTGGTCATAGGAAAAAACTATGAAAAATTTCCAGAAGCAGGAAAACTAGAAGACTTAGGCGGACTTTTCTCCATTAAAAGTGCTAGCGAGGCAACAGAAATTCTAGATGAGTTATTTACTAACGATTTTCTAAGGGATAAAACTGGAATGATTTGTGAACACTGGATAAATAGTAATACCGGCGCAACCCGCGAGGTCATTAACTACATAAAATCAATTGATGAAAAACTGGTTTCTATTTAACATACTATTCCTGTTTGGATTTTTAACTGTGATTGCGCAGGATATTAAAATTCAAGATGCCGACTCTAAAGAACCTGTATCCTTTGCAACGATAAGCTTCGGTAATGGCAACGGCACCTTTGCTGACGGTGACGGTATTTTTAAATTCACGCAAAAAATGTATGCAGACGTGGACACACTATTCATATCATCACTAGGATATAAAGAACTTGCGATACCAGCCACGGCGGTACCTAAGGTTATAAATCTAACCCAAACAACAGACCAGCTAGAAACAGTAATCCTCAATGCAAAGTTGGAAGGGAAATTCAAGAATCGCGAACTCAAACCTGTTCACCACGACGTATATTTTGACTGTTGGTTACCTACCGTAGAGTCTGAAATTGCAGTGCGCTTTAACCGCGTGGACGAGCAACCTACACAAATTACTACATTGCAAATTCCGGTAGTGGTCGAGAAAAGCCAAGTAAGCAAAAAAGGGAAGTTACGTGCTTTTTCAACCTTATTCAGGGTACTTTTTTATGATGTTGCTGCAGACGGCTCACCGGTACGAAAGTCGGTTTACCCAAACCATACCTTTATTATAACAGAAGAAACAGATGAAATCTATGAAGTTAACATCGAGCACCTCAATATCACAATTCCCAAATCAGGTCTTTTTGCATCGATACAGGTTTTAGGCTATACCAATGAAAAGGGTACGCTCATAGACGCAAAAAAATATCGCGAAATAAAAACACGCTCGGGTTATACCAAAATATCCACGACCTACAGACCATTATTGCCTTTTACAGAAACACTAACAGAGCGCGATACATACGTGCGTCGCATTTTCTTAAACGACCGCGCATGGCAGGTTTTTGATTTGAGTTACAACCCTAACTCTGCCCTCGTGCGCAGCGGCCACGATAATTATGGAATGGGCGCAACGTTTAAAGTTTTCTATAGAGATTAATACGTTTCTAGCTACACAGTAACCGCCTGATTCAGATAATCGCGGAACGGTTTCATTTCCATATATACGTCGATACATAACTGCATGAAATCTGTTTCAATGACCGTTTTTTGCGTTAAATCTACTTGAACTGCAAAGCTTTTCATACGCAATAAATCTATGTGTTCATGTTCCTGTGAATATCCTTTGGGTGACGTTTTCAAAGAATCACCATCATCCATAAATCCTGTAAACATTTCTTTGAAACTCTTTTTGTTCATAAGAGATTTGAGCTCGGCACCATTATAATCTATCGCCTGTCTTATGGAATCCAGTAACTCTTTTTTCGGCTTATAGAAGCCACCGGCCATAAAAGACTCATTGATTCCTAGATGTATATAAAAGTCTCCTTGCTTGCCCGAACCGCCTAAATCCAGCCCAGCGCCAAAATGGTCCTTATAAATAGGTTTCTCTGGATGAAACATGAGGTTGTTATTGATACGATTAATAGCCTTGCGCCCATCGGTTGGTGTATAGCCAGCGTCCTCCTGTTGCAACTTGCGATCTAGCTCATTGAGCCACGCAATATAATCGTCTCGCACCTCCTGATAATAACTGCGATTTGCATCCATCCATTCTTTGGAATTGTTCTTTTGCAAGTCTCGCAGGAAGTCGTAAAGTTTTCTAAAGTTCATGATTAATACGTCGTTTTGTAAGTGTCTCGCTTTCGCGAAAGCGAAAAAATAACAATTATTTTGTGATTATAATAACATTTTACATTCTCCAATAACGATACATTTACGTTCACTATAAAATCAATAAAATGAAAAATATCTTAAACAAACTGCCACTTATAGCTGTGTTTGCATTAAGTCTAGCTGCATGCAGAGAAGCTGAGCCGGCAGTTGAGGTTGAAACCAAGGAAACAACAATCATAAGAGAGGTTGAAGTGGAAAAACCAGCAGCGGAAACTAAAGAAAAGCCAGGGATTCTAGAGCGCACGGCTAACAAAGTTGATGGAGAAATCAACAAGGAAGCTGATAAAATCATCGACGAAATAGGCGATGACAATTAATTTTATTAACCTAAAAATCAAATAAATGAAAAGATTAACTATTTTATTACTTATGATGTTCGGCGTGTCACTGGCTACTGTTTCTTGTAGAGAAACTACAGAGGACAAAATGGAAAACGTTGCCGACGATTTAGAGGACACTGCAGACGACATAAGCGATGATGTTGACAACATGACCGACGACGACGCGACTGACCCAGTAGAAAACACCGTTCAAGAAGGCGTTAATGAAGTTAAGGAAAATACAGGAATGGGCGGTGAGGACGACATGTAGTCCCTACCAAATACTATTTTTAACTAAAGGAACTGTTTAAGCAGTTCCTTTTTTCATTTGTGCAATTTCGGTACGCAAACTATCTAATCCCTGCTTGAGTGACACGAGTGCCTCATCGCCTTCACGTGCATCGAGGTCAAAACTTATTTTAGAATTTACTTCCCACAATTCCCTAATCTCGCTCACGGGTTGCTCAATTAATGGGTACTCTCTATTCAAGGAGATAAGATTCACCTGGTCTGGCGACTCTGACTTGCGCAATTTTTTTACCACAACGGTATCGCTTGTAACAATTACATGAATACGGCTATCGTTTGCCTGTCGTACACTTTCTACGGCCTTGCCCATGACCCATTCATTGGGTAACAACACCGGTAACATGCTGTCACCGCGCACTTGAAAAGCTCTAAAACTTCCTTCTTTATATTCGGGTAACGGGATGTTGAAGGCAGGTAATTCATTATACCAGTCTGTATCTTGAACGTTCCCCGCGTAACCTGCGCTTGCTTTTATGGGAACCATTATCATGTTCTCACGGTCGTTAGTTCCTATAGTAATTACTTTAGGCCCTGTACTTCCTGAAACCTCGAGGTGCTTATTAAAACTTTTACCATATAACCATAAAGGATTGATTTGAAATAAGCGCAGCAAGTCACTCACGATTTTACCCGTGATTTTCTTTTTACCGCGTTCTATGTCGGCCGTTGTTGTGCCTGCATCTAGCAGTTCGGCAAACTCGGCTTGTGTTTTACCTAACTCCTCTCGTATCAGTTTAAAGCGTTGCGCTTCGGTTGCTATCTCTTGTCCCATAAGACAAATATACACATAATAGGAATTATTCCAACTTTAACATAGGAATATTTCCATATGTTAGGAATTATTCCATATATTTGAACCGTAAAACGGAACAGTTCTTGGAATAGTTCCATAAAAACAAGTATTATGTGTGGAAGAGCAACTATAATTACACCGCAGCAAGTCCTAGAAGAACGCTTTAATGCGCGCTTTGCACAAGGAACTTACTTAGCTGAAAATGTAAACGCATCTGCAGGAAATAAAATTCCAGTAATAACTATGGAACAACCTAACCGTATCCAATTATATACCATGGGATATACGCCGCACTGGGCAAATAAGCAAACGTATATGCTTAACGCTCGCAGTGAAGGAAGTAACAATACAGAAAACGACACTGCTTATGACGGCGCTATGGGTATTTTTAATAAACCGATGTTCCGCCATGCGATTAAATCACAACGATGCCTAGTTCTTGTAGATGGTTTTATAGAAGGCCCAAAAGCGGAGAAGCTGAACAAGCCTTACCTAGTATATCCTAATCGCGAGCGCGGCCCGTTTGCACTTGCAGGGATTTATGATACATGGAAAAATCCATTAACAGGTGAACTGCATCATACAGTTGCTATTGTAACTACCGCAGCAAACCGACTTATGGAACGTATAGGGCATCATCGCGCACCGGTTGTATTAAGTAAAACAGATGAGGAGCGCTGGTTAGATAAAGACTTAAGTGTGACTGAACTTACACGCATCATGCAGCCGTTTGATGCAAAAGGTTTTAACGCTTACCCGATATCTCAAAAAATTAAAACCCCAGAAGCAAACGGACTGGAACTTTTAAAACCTGTAGGTGATAAAATCTACAAAGATTATGACCGCTGCTTGTATGAAAGGCTCAAGTTTGCTGAAGGTGACCAGTTCGTCATACGTGAAGAACGTCTTGTAGAAG
>JANQTO010000092.1:4134-6794 GCA_030731685.1 Nonlabens sp. | reverse complement strand
CGCCATTCCTACACTTATCGAGGACGACCAGATACTCAATCTAAAACTTGACGACGATGTCGTTATACCACAGCAGCGTGGCTTTAACAGCTATGTTTTGCTACAAACTGATGATGCATTACAACGGCCAGGAAATTATACCGTTCTTAAAAACAAGGCTGCCATAGGCGCACTCAGCTTCAACAGCGCACGTGCCGAAAATGTTCCAGATTACTTTACGGCAAGTGATTTAGGCAATGGCCTTTCAGAAAACATAGACGACTTAATTTATAAGCTTACCCAAGAGGACAATATTATTTCGTTTTGGAAATACTTTGTTATTGGAGCATTATTCTTTTTAATTTGTGAATTGCTCATCTTAAAATACGTAAAATGATTTTACTTAAAAAGGCGACCATCATTGATAAACAAAACGCATTGCACGGTAAGCAGCGTGATATTCTTATTAAGAACGGTAAAATTGCACAAATTGCAACGAACATTACCCAAGATGGAGCACGCGAAATCGCCTTCAAAGGACTTCATGTTTCCATAGGCTTCATAGATAGTAGTGTATCGCTGGGCGAGCCTGGTTTTGAAGAACGTCAAACGCTGGATAACGGACTCAAAGCTGCAGCAGCTGGTGGTTTTACGACTATTATGCTCAATGCTAACAATGACCCTAGTCCGCAAGATAGGACTGGTATAGACTTTATTAAAAACACGACTGCAGGCAAGGCCGTTAACGTGCTGCCAGTAGGTAACTTCACTCTTTCACAGGCTGGTGAGCACCTTGCGCAACTTTATGATATGCAACAGGCCGGCGCTGTTACATTTTATGATTATAAACACGCTGTTCAAAATGCAAACCTGCTAAAACTAGGTCTCCAGTATACGAAAACATTTGATGGGATTGTACAATCATTTCCACTAGAGCGTTCCCTTGCTGGCACTGGACAAGTAAATGAAGACATGGCGACAGCGCATCTAGGAATGCGCACACAAGCCACCATTGCCGAGGAGATTCAAATCACACGTGACCTAGCCCTTGCCACATATACACAAGGCAGGCTCCACATTCCTACGGTTACGACTGCCACTGGTGTAAAACTTATAACTGCTGCAAAAAATAACGCACAGGTGACTTGTAGTGTAAGTGCACATCACTTAGTATGTTCTACAGACGACCTTGCGAGTTTTGATTCGAATTATAAAACCTTACCACCACTGCGCAGCGCTACAGACCGCGATAAGTTGCTCAAAGAAGTTCTTAAAGGAAATGTGGACATGATTACCAGCGACCACACGCCGCTGACGATTGAACAAAAAGATGTAGAATTTGACCAAGCTATTCCTGGAACTATAGGTTTAGAAAGCACTTTCGGTGTTTTGCATAGTATTCTAGGTACAGAACTTACCGTTGCTATGTTGACTAATGCCTATGAAGCTTTTTTACAACCTAGACCAGCTATAGAAGAAGGCTTGCCAGCAAACCTAACTTTATTCACTACAGAAGGCACTGATAACTTTTCTAAAAATCACATTGTTTCCACAGCAAAAAATAGTGCATTATTGGGCGTAAAGACTTCAGGACGTATACTGGGCATATTTAATAATAACAAACTCATGTTACATGATTTCTAAAGAAGAAAAACAACTTGCACTTATAGGCTACGCCACTTCGCTACTATTATATATTCACCTTATTCTTTTTGTAGCCGCACTTGTAGGAGTGATACTTTACAACTCTGGTAAAGGAAATACGTTTGCCTCATTTCACTTGCGTCAAATGACAGGAATAGGGCTTATTGCCTTGTTAGTAAATGCCTTTGCTAGTGCTGTGCCTAATGGTTTTATTGCGTTGTTACTCATTACACTTATGATTGTACTTGCAGGTTTGGGCTTTTTGAGTGCAAATCAAAATCAAAAGACGCCGCTACCTTATATAGGTCGCTATTTTCAAGAATTTTTTAGTTTTATTAAATAATGACGCCACATACAGACCTTAGTCTTCAACACCTTATAAGACCTGCTTCCAGACCTAATGCCCCATTACTGTTATTGCTTCACGGTTATGGAAGTAATGAAGAAGACTTATTCTCGTTTGCACCGCAAATATCTACGGACTATTTCATCGTTTCTGCACGTGCGCCTTATAACATGCAACCTTATGGAGCTGCGTGGTATGCGATTAATTTTGACGCGGCTGGTGGTAAATTTAGTGATAACGAGCAAGCCCGTGAAAGCATGGAATTGTTGCTCAAATTTATTAAAGAGTTAGGTGAGCACTACCCTATTAATACGAACGATATCAATTTGTTAGGTTTTAGCCAGGGCGCTATTCTTTCCATGGGATTGAGTCTATCGTATCCACAAGTATTTAAGAAAGTCATTGCCATGAGCGGCTATTTAAATGAGGACCTTATTTTACACAAGGAAGGACTGGAATCTCGCTTTCGCGAAAGCGAAACAACCCAAAATACTCCTCAGTTTTTTATCTCGCACGGTACAATGGACCAGGTGGTTCCCTATGCATGGGCTGCTAAATCGCCTGCGTTTTTAGATGGTATCAAAGCAAATTATGTGTTCAAGGAATATCCTATAGGTCACGGAGTATCACCAGAAAACTTTCATGATATGAAAGCCTGGTTAGAAGGTTAATAACTACCTATACTCCTTGT
>JANQTO010000092.1:0-4124 GCA_030731685.1 Nonlabens sp. | reverse complement strand
ATTTTATTCTGCTCATCAACGCTGTATTCTAGTAACATTTCACCCCATTTACGGGTGTCTGAAAAGTTTGCCAGCACCCATTTGTGATTGATAACCTTGATGTCATTTACACGATACCCGTTTGCATCGCTTAGATAAGGAACTAGTTTATTTCCTTCTTTGGTGGCATTGAGTTCTAGGAGTGCATCAAATATGGTGGATTCTAAATTTGCAACATCAACATTTGTTCCCTCAAAATGGTTAAGAGCTTCTTGATTACCCTTAAGAGTGAAGGAGTCAGCTTGTGCAGTGTTGAGTTGCGCAGTAGTTAGTCTTTTATTGAGGTCTTTACGTTCTTTTTGCAATTCCTTACGTTCTTTTTGCAATTCCTCGACCTGGTCAACTAGTGCTTGCTGCATGTTACGACCATTGATATAAAGAATGAGCGCAATAAGTGAGGCAAATAAAAATAAATATAGGTACAGACTCTTTTTCATGTTATAAATTAATTACTAGGTTATCATAGGCTAGATGCACGTTTGCAGGTAGGGTTTCCTCAACCGCTGCGTGAAAGCCCAAATGATGGCTTATATGGGTAAAATAGGTTTTTTTAGGTCTTAAAACATCGACAATTTCTAGCGCTTCTTCCCTATTCAAATGTGTTTTGTGGGGTTCGTCGCGCAACATGTTTATTATTAACACATCCAGACCGCGCAATTTATCAAGCTCTGCAAGCGCGATAGTCTTTACGTCTGTCATGTAAGCAAAGTTCTCTATTCTAAAACCGTGAACTGGTAAAAAACCATGGTCTGCAAGAACTGGAATTACCTCGATGTCATCTATAAAAAACGACTGCTCCTCAAATAACGTAATATCGAGGTCTGGTACTCCAGGATACCTATTTTCAGTTGCAAAGATGTAGCCGAACCGCTCTTTCAATGAAGCCAGCACGCGCTCTGTCATAAAGCAATGCAAGTACCCTTGTCTAAAATAAAAAGGACGTAAATCGTCTAGTCCAGCAGTATGGTCTGCGTGCTCATGCGTAAAAAGTAAAGCGTCTAACTTCTTAACGTTGTTTGACAACATTTGGTTTCTAAAGTCTGGACCACAATCTATTACGAGTGTTTTTCCTGCAATTTCTATGAGAGCACTCACCCGTTGCCGCTTGTCCTTAGGGTCGCTGCTCATGCATACTGGATGGTCGCTACCTATGACTGGTATGCCTTGCGATGTTCCCGTTCCTAAGATGGTTATTTTCAAAATTGTAATTTAGGGTTAAAAGTAGCCATAATTTTTAATTCTTTGCCCGAGTCTAAGTACCTTTGTGCAAAGACAAATTAAGCTACTAATGGGTATATCACTTCCTGGAGACAACGATTTTGAAACTGTTCCTTCTTTACACAGTAAAGCGCTCCGTGTTAATTTGAACCGCAACATTTACGGTACGTTTGCAGAGATAGGCGCAGGACAGGAAACCGTGAGACACTTTTTTAGAGCTGGCGGTGCGAGTGGTACCATTGCAAAAGCTATGAGTGCCTATGACAAAGACTTTTCAGACGCAGTTTACGGCGCGCAAGATGATGGCCGTTATGTAACAGAATCGCGTTTAAGACGCATGTTACAGCACGAAACCCAACTCATAGAAGAACGTATTTCAAGAGAAAAGCATCCAGAAAAATTGTTTTTCACCTTTGCCAATACTGTTGCTACCATAGATTTTGCTAAAAAATTCTTAGGACACGGTTGGGTTGGGATTAAATTCCAAGTTGCGCCAGGTGAAGAATATTCAGAAATCATTTTACACGTACGTTTCAAAGAACGTGAAGCACAGCTGCAACAAAACACATTGGGAATTTTAGGTACTAACCTTATCTACGGAGCTTTTTACAAGCATGACCAACCCAAAAAATTACTGAAATACCTGTACGACCATATTGATAAAGATAAAATCGAGATAGACCTCGTAAACTTTTCTGGACCACGATTTGAACATGTGGATAACCGATTGATGAGCTTACAGCTCCTTAAAAACGAAATGACCGAGGCGGTAATGTTCGGTCCTGATGGTTATAACATTTTGAGTGCACGCATTCTCTATAAAAAGAACGTCCTGGCCTTGCGCGGTAGTTTTAGACCGGTAACCAAAGTAAATATGGATATGTACCAAACCTCTAAGGACATGTTCATTAAAAGCGGTAAGGTAACCGAAGATAAACTCGAAACCATATTTGAAATAACCCTTTCAAACCTTAAAGCCAGCGGCGAGATAGACGAGGAAGATTTCCTACACCGAGCAGAGTTACTATGTTCATTAGGACAAACGGTTATGATTTCTAACTTTAAGGAATACTACAGGCTTGTAGAATATCTAAATAACTATACTAAAGAACGTATAGGACTTGTCATGGGTGTAAATAACCTGGTTGACATTTTTGATACCAAATACTACACACACCTTAGCGGTGGAATTCTAGAAGCGTTTGGAAAACTATTCTTTAAAGATTTACGAGTTTACTTGTACCCGATGATTGACAAAGAATCTGGCGAGCTTGTTAACAGCGAAAACCTCAAGGTACACCCTCGTATGAAGGAACTGTACAAATTCTTCAAATACAACGGTCGTGTTATCGATATTGAAGATTATGACCCAGAGGTTTTACACATATTCTCTCGCGAGGTGTTGCGTATGATAGAAGCTGGCGAACCTGGCTGGAGCGAACTACTTCCACCAGGAATTGCAGAACTTATGGAAGAGATGAACCTCTTCGGGTGCAATACGAAGATGATGGCTAATTAGCGTCAAGAATTTTCTTTATTGCTCTTAAATAAAAAAGCCTGCTGTTGCAGGCTTTTCCTATAAATGAAACTTTGCTATTTACAAAATCTGCGCAGCGTGGTCTTTGGTCTTTACATTAGTAATCACATCGGCAATGGTGCCTTGTTCGTCTATGACAAACGTGGTACGGTGTATACCGTCATATTCCTTACCCATAAACTTTTTAGGACCCCAAACCTGATATGCATTTAGTAGTTCATGCTCGGTGTCTGCCAATAAATCGTATGGCAATTCATACTTTTCCTGGAATTTCTTTTGCGCCTTGGGAGCATCGGCACTAGCCCCTAGGATTATTGTTCCGCTTTCGCGAAAGCGTTCTATGTTATCCCTTAAGTTACACGCTTCGGCCGTGCAGCCTGGTGTGCTTGCTTTAGGATAGAAAAACAGTACCACGCGTTTACCTGCATAGTCTGTTAGGCTTACAGGCTTCTCGTCCTGATTCATTATCGTGAAATTAGGTGCTTTATCACCTGGTTTTAAAGTTGTCATAAGCTTATTTTTGTGTAAAGGTCAAAGTTAAAAAATGAATAAAGAAGAACGTGTTGCATTTGTCATAAAAAAATTAGAAGAGCTCTACCCTAGCATTCCCGTGCCTTTAGACCACAAAGACCCGTATACCTTACTCATTGCGGTGCTTATGAGCGCACAAAGTACCGATGTGCGCGTTAACCAAATAACGCCACACCTGTTTGCAAGAGCCGACAATCCTTATGACATGATAAAAATGAGCGTGGAAGAAATACGCGAGATTATTAAACCCGTAGGCCTGTCACCCATGAAGGCCAAAGGCATTCACGGCCTGTCACGCATGATCATAGACCTGCACAACGGCCAGGTACCACAGACTTATGAGGAGCTTGAGGCCATGCCGGCCGTAGGTCACAAAACTGCTGCGGTGGTGTTGTCTCAGGCTTTTGGCGTACCTGCATTTCCAGTAGATACGCATATTCACCGCCTGATGTACCGCTGGAATTTTACCAACGGCAAGAACGTTGTACAAACAGAGAAAGACGCAAAACGCCTGTTCCCAGAAGAAAAATGGAACGACCTGCACCTACAAATCATTTGGTATGGTCGTGACTACTCACCGGCTCGTGGCTGGGATATGGAAAAAGACATTATCACCAAAACCATCGGTCGTAAAACTGTTCTAGATGCATATTATAAGAAGAAGAAATAATTTTTAACTTGTGTTTATCTGACGATGAATAGTGGATATGTATTATTTTAGTTTGCATATAACGTGTTGTACCTCATTTGAAAAATGTAAATGAATAAATTGATCATGCTTCTGGGGTTGGCAGTCCAT
>JANQTO010000091.1 GCA_030731685.1 Nonlabens sp. | reverse complement strand
AAGAAAACCGACCCTGTACGTGGTGAGGTTCGTGAACCCTTGTATGTTGTGCCAGCACTTTCTCTGGGTATCGCAAACCCTGTTTATGTTTTTAACGACAACGCACAGCAAATAGAAATTACCGTAAAACCATTTTCAAACTTGAGCAATACTACTGTTGCATTGCAACATCCTAAAAATTGGATGGTGAGTCCTGCAACCATAAATTTAAATAATCTTAAAAAAGGTATTTCGCAAAAAGTAAACTTTACCGTGACTGCGCCTAAAACGGCTGCATCTGGAACCATAGCGGTTACTGCGACTTCAAACGACCGCACGTACTCGCAAGATGTTATTACACTAGATTATAACCACATCCCAGACCAGCAATATGTGGTAGATGCTACCGCTACGGTCGTTAAACCTGCACTCATTAATAACGCAAAACGCGTTGCTTATATCACTGGTGCTGGTGACGACGTTCCACTAGCTATAGCGGCTATGGGCAGCAGTGTAGAACAGTTCACGCCCTCAAATTTACCAAGTGATTTAGGCGTTTATGATGCAGTAATGATAGGAATACGCGCTGCAAACGTGCACGATGACTTGCCAAATCTTAAACCTGTATTCTCTAGTTATGTGAACGCTGGCGGCACACTTATTATGCAATATAACACTGCTGGAAGGTTTGATAAAAACGCACTCGGGCCACTGGATATTACGCTTTCGCGAAAGCGAGTAACCGACGAAAACGCTGCAATAACATTTCTTGCTCCTGACCACAGAATTTTAAATACCCCAAACAAAATTACCCAAGCTGATTTTAAGGATTGGGTACAGGAACGTGGACTTTACTTCCCAGAAAAATGGGATGCCGCTTTTGAACCTATATTGGGCATGAAAGATGGCGACGAGGAAATGACCACGGGTAGCCTCATCGTTGCACCGTATGGAAAAGGTCATGTTATATACACCGGCCTAAGTCTTTTTAGAGAGTTGCCGGCGGGAGTTCCTGGTGCTTATAGATTGCTAGCTAATATGTTAAATATGAGCAAGTAATGGAACATGAAAAGAAATTACCTCAGCGTACGAACTCTAAAAAATGGACCACGGCCTACATTATGGTCATTGCTGCAAATCTAGTTTTTGCCGTCATATTTTATATTATAAGCAGTATTTATGGAGGCAATTGATTGGATAATCCTATGCACCACATTAGCATTTATCGTGCTTTATGGGGTTTATAAAACACGAGGGAAACAAACTGCCTCAGAGTATTTAAAAGGTGGGGATTCTCGCTGGTGGACTGTAGGCTTATCGGTTATGGCCACGCAAGCAAGTGCCATTACTTTTTTGAGCACACCAGGCC
>JANQTO010000090.1 GCA_030731685.1 Nonlabens sp. | reverse complement strand
TTTTTCTGACTCTAAGCAAAAGACTTTGAAACATCGTAGTTGCCCAAACATTCCCATGTCATAGAGGATAACATCATTAGTACTTGGGTACTCCAATAACCTTATTATTTATTGTAAACATGTTAAGCGTCATTTAACCAGCGAGACACCTCACGAGAAACTACAATAAATAATAGCAGCTGGACATCAATAATTTAAGAGTTCCACTCAGGTAAATCTTCTGTCCAGACCTTTTTACCTATCTTTTTTTGAATAACACGCCAGTGGTGCGCCTCGTCTGCTGTGACCAGCGTTATAGCAGTGCCTGGATTTTCTGCACGTCCCGTGCGACCTATGCGGTGCGTAAAGTCAAGTGGTGAACGAGGCAGTTCATAATTAATAACCGTAGGTAAAAAGGCGATATCTATACCTCGCGCAAGAAGGTCCGTAGTCACTAGGCAGCGTACTCCAGTTTCAGCACCATTTTTAAAGTCGGCTAGATTTTGCTTTCTGGCCCCTTGCGATTTTTTACTGTGAATTGCTTTTGAGGTTATGCCGTTTATGTTTAGTTTATCGTTCAC
The DNA here is from genome assembly GCA_030731685.1 of Nonlabens sp. GTDB lineage: Bacteria > Bacteroidota > Bacteroidia > Flavobacteriales > Flavobacteriaceae > Nonlabens. Next base: position 6,239 of record JANQTO010000090.1, on the reverse strand, counting down.
GTGTTCTACTTGGTATGTCGATGAACAAAATATAAGTACTTGTCGTAGGTCTCTAGAAGTTATGAGATGTCTTAGCAATAACCCTTTCTTTTCTTGAGTAACTCTAAATGCTTCTTGTTTAATGAGGTCTAGTTCCTCTGGTGTTTCACGTTCTATAATTATAGTTACTGGGTTTTCTAGTAACTTCTCTTGCATTGTTTTTACTTCTTTGTCCAGCGTGGCACTAAAAAGCAGAGTCTGTCTCTTTATTGGCAATCTGCTCAAAATATTATCAACTTCTTCTTTAAAGCCCATGGACAGCATCTTGTCTGCCTCATCAAGCACAAGAGTAGAAACCTCAGCTAGTTGCAAGGCATTTGAATCTAACAATTCTATTAATCTTCCAGGCGTAGCAACGAGCACATCCACACCGTTCATCTTTTTCATTTGTGGGTTTATACTAACCCCACCATATACTGCCATAGCAATAAGAGGACTGGGCAGCGCCTTTGAATAGGTGACTACGACCTCATTTACTTGCATAGCAAGTTCTCGAGTTGGGACTAATATCAACGCGCTTATAAATCGGTTTTTAGATTTGGTGCCTTCTAATCTTTGTAATAGAGGAAGTGCATACCCTATAGTTTTCCCAGAACCAGTAGGAGCGACTGCCATAACATCTTTTCCTTCAAGTATTGCTGGAATGGACTTTTGCTGAATTGCGGTCGCCGACTGTAGCCCTGATGAGCTAAGTTTTGCAAGAAACGATGCCGATAATCCTAAGGAGTCAAATGTCATAGATACTAATATATTATGTAGCAAAGGTAACCGTTTTATCAACCTCGAAGATGTACCATTACATTTAGAGCGATGAACTTACGTTTACAAATCTGGCAAAATAAAAAAGAGACCGCTTGTGCGGTCTCCATATACTTTTTAGTGATTGAAATCAGAAATTTTCGCTGACATTTTCTAAGATACTCGCAAACGTGTTTAGGTGAATAATAATACCATCCAGATGTATACCGCCTGTAAAACTAAGCTCTGTTTGAACAGCTATGTCACCGTCACTATCTAAGTAAACGCGACCCCAGCGGTGGTCAGCATTATAGGTATTTATTTCTTCAAGGGTCACTGTACTGCTTTCAAAAAAGCACGTTAGAAAGAGGTCGCCATCATCACTTATTTCGGCAAATGCGTTGTAGCCTTCTAATTCAATTTTATATTCATCTTTTTGAATACGTTCAAAATTAATGTCTTGTCCTTTGAGAATTTTTTGAAGGTTGGTTTCATCTAAATAGGTATATACCTCCCTATTTTCTTTAATTTGTGAAGTCGCTACTTGGCTGCCCGCAAAAGTTACAACGATAAGTAAAATGTTTATTATTGATTTCATTAAGAATGATTTAGTTGCTAAAAATACTTATTTTAACATAAGAACAAAATAATTTGCAAGTAATAAGTTCATTTTTCTATCAAATGTCGCTTTTAAAATATATTTAGATATATGTGATATGTATATGTTTAATCACGCTTCCGCGAAAGCGTGCAAAAAAATCACCATTACATTTTGTAGAATTTATGGCTTTAAATGTTGAAGGAAGTCAGTGCGTTTACTTCTTGAAACAGGTATGGTATGGTCACCCGTAACCACTACATAACCTTCATTCAGGTAGCGTTCCAAGTGGTTAAGATTGATTAGAAATGATTTGTGTACCTGGTAGAAATCTGCATGATTGAGCAGTTTGATAAAATGGCCTATACTGCTGGAACTTAAAATGGGTTTTCTATCGCTAAAATGGATTTTTGTGTAGCCATCAACACCCTCGCAATGGGTGATGGTGTCTATGGAGACAAACTCGAGACCGCTGGTCGCGGGTATTATTATTTTTTTCTTTTGGAATTTTTGAACGCCTAAATTTTCTATGAGTTGTCTGTTTTTTGCTAGCGCACTTTTTTCGATAATATTTTCACTAGCGGCATGAACTGCAGCGACGAGGTCATCGTTATCTATGGGTTTTACCAAATAGCCTATGGCACAATGCTTAATGGCCTCAATGGCATACTGGTCGTAAGCGGTGGCAAATATGATTTCAAAATCTGGTTTTTCAAACTTTTTGAGTAACTCAAAACCTGTCATACCGGGCATGGAAATGTCTAGAAATATGAGTTGAGGCGTGAGGTTTTTAATAAGTTCTATGGCTTCGGTAGGATTTTGGGAACTACCTACGACCTGCACTTGTGGACAGTGGCGTTTAAGTTTGTCTTCTAAGATAGATATGGCCTTAGGCTCATCATCTATAAGTAGTGCGGTTATACTCATAAAATAGCATTTTTAAACAGTAAAACTATACGAGTACCACTTGATTTCTCGCGCGTGCTGCGGTCTGTAATGGTATAGGTAATGTCCCATTCTTCAGTATCGTTGAGTACTTCCAGTCGTTCCTCTAGCACTTGTCCTGAGTGAGAAGTGTGTGTGTCATGCGCTTGTACTTTACGCGCTCTAGACGTATTTATGCCTACACCGTTATCTACAATTTGGATTTCTAAATCCATAGTTCCCGGTACTTCCTTGAAACATATGTCGAGTATGCCATCGTGCTTGCTGTGGAAGATACCGTGATTAATCGCATTTTCAACCATAGGTTGCAACAACATTGCTGGAATTTCAATAGATTCTAAATCTAGCGCTTCGTCAGTAACAATTTTAAAGGAAAGTTTTTCTTCAAAACGCAGCTGTTCCATGCTTAAATAATTTTCAAGAAAATCCTTCTCTTCTAGAAGGGTTACTTTTTTGCGCCTGCTGTAATCAAAAAACTGCCGCATGAGTTTAGAAAACTGGGAGAGGTACTTTTCAGAAACCTCTACCTCGTTGCGCTGCACAAAATACTGTATGGCATTAAGGCTGTTATGAACAAAATGCGGATTCAACTGATTTTGTAAAACTTTGAGTTCACTGCGGTGGAGCTTTTTTTGTGCGCTTAACTTTTGTTCCAGCTGTTCTTTCAATAGCTGATTTTTTCTAGCATTAAATGTATTGAACAGGAAAATCACTCCTGCCATAATAAATAGCATGAAGGCACTGGACGCAAATAAGATGTTAGCGATATCACTCATTTTTCTTACTTAAAATAAGCCCGTAACTTATGGATGCATAAAAAACGACATTGATTATGGTTAATATAGTCATGAACGCATTAGAATCCATAACTGTGAGCTTTAGTTTCATCATGTATAGAAGCACAAGGATAAGCTGGTAAACAATAAGTCCAGAGCAAATCCACAATGCAGGTATTTTTTTAAAGTAGACTACTTCATTACTGTTGAGCAATTGCCTCATATAGGTAAAGATGTAAACTAACATCAATATTCCTATTAAAAAGTTAGGGTACTGGTACACGATTTTATGATAGGGTTGATAAAATATATTAAGCCCATATGCAATAATCACAAGTACTACGGTGGATTGGAACAGCCACTTTATGCGAAGCAAGGTATAAAACCAATAAAACAGCAATAAACTACTACATAAAATAAGCGTATTACTTGCTGCACTAGATGGAACATTGCAAACGAATTTTAAAATGTAAGCGCTTATTTCTGTAATAAGTGTCATGACCATAAACGGTAGAAAAACCCATTGTTTTGTCTCGCGATATCGACACCAGTAAACGAGTGCAACTACAAATGCGATGAATTCACTTAAGTGAATAATATTGACTAAAATCTCGGCTATTGTCAATGTATTATGGGTTGGTCAGCACGTTGTTATAAGGTGGCCTGCAATCGCCGCCATGATTCAAGCTATTAGCGCTAGGAATGTTAGGCGATGTGCCAGGGTCGCCGCCATCTATGGCATAACCTGTAGGAACAAAAATTACCGTACCTGTTAATTTACCTTCTTCACCCGTGCTTGCTGCCATGTAAGCACGTATGCCTAAGTTAGCATATTGCTCTCCATAACTCTCTATGTAGGTAATAAATTCCTTCATGTTTTCTAAGGAAAACGAAACATCCGTACTCATATCATAATCAACGTCATCACCTGCCGCGTTTTTATACTTGACGGGAGCTGCTAGTATGGACTCGCGTATTGCGAGATTATCATCTACCATAGGTACAGATGCTTCTCTGGTTATTTGTCCGTTCGTGTTTTCGGGAGTTTCTGCTTCGTTCATTTGTAGTTGGTTTAGGTTGAGTAAAAATTGGTTTAAGTAAACAAGTCTTTAAAAATACAAAATAAGCGCTTTAACATTTTATTCACAGGCGTTATTTGACAAACGGTTTTTTTCACTCGATAATCGGTTATGTTAGGTTCAGTAAGACATTTTTTCAGTTTTATATGTTTGCTGGCTTGTTCAAGCGCCACCTTGTCACAATTTTATGCGTGGTACTTCATTTGTAATAGCCACATTGCTTTTAGAGAGTTCGCTTTCGCGAAAGCGTAATCAAAACAATAAAACAGCAAATTATGTCACAACAAGGAACCATTAATGTAGCGGTAGAAAATATTTTCCCGCTTATAAAGAAGTTTTTATACAGCGACCATGAAATTTTCCTGAGGGAACTCGTTTCTAATGCTACCGATGCCACGCTCAAATTGAAGCACCTTGCTAGAATAGGTGAAGCAAGCGTAGAGGTAGGCGACCAGCAAATCGAGGTGAAAATCAATAAAGAGGCAAAAACCCTACATATTATAGACCGCGGTCTGGGAATGACTGAGGCCGAGGTTCAAAAGTATATCAATGATATCGCATTTTCTGGAGCTGAGGAGTTCTTAGAAAAATATAAGGACAGTGCAAAGGATAGTGGAATCATAGGGCATTTTGGGCTAGGTTTCTACAGTGCCTTCATGGTTGCAGACCAGGTAGAGATAATTACAAAATCGTTTAAAGATGAGCCAGCGGTTCACTGGACATGTGACGGTTCTCCTAATTATACTATCGAGCCAGCTACTAAAGAAGATTATGGTACAGAAATAATCCTTCATATATCTGACGACGAGAAGGAATTTCTCGAAGAGTCACGCATAAAGTCGTTGCTTACTAAGTATAACAAGTTTATGCCTGTGCCTATAAAATTTGGTACAAAAACCATCACGCTTCCTAAGCCCGATGATGCCAAGGAAGAAGATGCAGCGCCTACAGAGGTTGTAGATAACATTATCAACAATCCAACTCCAGCGTGGACCAAGCAGCCTACAGAACTAGAAAATCAAGATTACAAAGATTTTTATCATGAACTGTATCCGTCTCAATTTGAAGAGCCGTTATTTCACATACACCTTAATGTAGACTATCCATTTAATCTTACGGGTATATTGTACTTCCCTAAAATGGGAGCAGACATGAACTCGCAAAAGGACCGCATTCAGTTGTATCAAAATCAAGTCTTTGTTACTGATAATGTAGAAGGTATCGTTCCTGAATTCCTAACCATGTTACGTGGTGTTATAGATAGTCCAGATATACCTCTTAACGTTTCACGCTCTTACCTTCAGGCAGACGGTGCCGTGAAAAAGATTTCCAGTTACATTACCCGCAAGGTTGCAGACAAGTTAAAGAGTCTTTTCAATGACGACCGCGCAGCGTTTGAAGAAAAATGGAACGATATTAAAATCGTTATAGAATACGGAATGCTTAGTGAAGAGAAATTCTTTGAAAAGGCCGATGCTTTTGCTCTTTACCCTACAGTAGACGGTGCTTATCTCACTTGGGAAGAACTTCTAGAAAAAGTAAAGCCTAATCAAACCGACAAGAACGGAAAAACGGTCTTGTTGTATGCAAGCAATAAAGAAGCGCAACACTCTTATATAGGTGCAGCAAAAGACAAAGGTTATGAGGTACTACTTTTAGACTCACCTATAGTTTCCCACCTCATGCAAAAACTAGAAGGTTCTAAGGAAAACATCACTTTTGCAAGAGTAGATGCAGACCACGTAGATAATCTTATTAAAAAAGAGGACGAGCAAATATCCAAACTTGACGATGCTCAGAAAGAATCTCTTCAAAAAATAATTACGGACACCATAGCAGACAGTGCGTTTAACGTACAAGTAGAAGCTATGTCAAGCGATGCAGCGCCTTTCATGATTACGCAGCCAGAGTTTATGCGACGCATGAAAGAAATGCAAGCTAGTGGCGGTGGCGGCGGTATGATGGGATTTGGTAACATGCCAGACATGTACAACCTTGTGGTAAATGCAAATCATGAGCTGGTTCAGCAATTACTTGATACAAAAGATGAAACAGTTCAAAAAG
>JANQTO010000089.1 GCA_030731685.1 Nonlabens sp. | reverse complement strand
ACCACACGTCCTTTTACCTTAACGACATACCTGTGTTGCATTTTTTCACAGGCCAGCATGAAGATTATCACAAGCCTGGTGACGACGCAAACAAGCTAAACTATAAAGGCATGCAGCAAATAGCCGATTATATCTACCGCATCACAAGAGAGAGCGATAATGCTGGAAAGCTGTCTTTTAGAAAAACTAAAAATGAGAGTGAAGAAGTCCCGCGATTTAAAGTAGGACTTGGTGTTGTTCCAGATTATCTTTTTACAGGAAAAGGTATGCGTATAGATGGCGTTAGTGAAGACAAACCAGCGCAAAAAGCTGGCCTGCTCAAAGGAGATATTGTCGTTAAGATGGGCGATAGCACTGTCGTGGATATGATGAGCTATATGCGAGCGCTATCTTCATTTAATCCTGGCCAGACAACGCGTGTAACGGTTAGTCGTAACGGTAGCAACGTAGAGAAAGAGATTACATTCTGACGCAACTATTTTCAAGCTAGACATTAAAAAAACCGCAATATCGTTGCGGTTTTTTCTTTGAAATTTATGTCCCAATTTCCTGCCGTAAATGGAATTATAAAATTGTTACCTAGTTCTTCTTTTTAAACATATTATTCAGCGCGTTTGCAGCAGCTTTCTTAGCATCGTCCGCAGCTTTCTTTTTTGCTGCTTGTAAAATAGAGTCTTTAGCGCGTTTTATGGATGTTGAATCTATAGGTTTGTTCCCTGTTATGGGATTACCACTTCCGCTTGTGGATTCTTTATTTCCTGAAATAACATCTTTAATGCCCGTTAGTGGGTTTTTACCGCCTAGAGCGTTGTTAACTGCGTTGTTTATGGCGTCTTGTCCTTTATCTTTTAGCTTAGCCGTTTGAATGGCAACAATCTGATTTGTTAGGTTAGTAATAGCTCCTTGTAAGTTCACATTTACATTTGGTTTTGTCATAGAACCACCTATTTGAACTGGTACGGGAACATTTAAGCCTGCGATTTCTGTAGCGCTTAATTTGCTTAACAACGATGCTCCTTATTTTCCTAAATACTTAGCTGGAACATCCAGTGTTAAGGTGTAATTCATTTCGTTTGTCAGACTATGTGTACCACCAGCGGTTACTTTCATATCCTTGATTTTAAAATCAAAAGGGCTTACATCAACTTTACCATCCTTGAAATTTAATTTTGTCGCGATGTTTGAAATGTCAATATCTGCTAAACTTATAAAGGACAGCTTGTCGTCAAGTTTTGCTAGCAACGGGTTTCCTTCGGTCTTTATTTGTTTAGTAAGCAACTGTGCAAATGCATCGCCCGTAATACTAGTTAGTACAGGTGTCAAATCGCCGTTGAGCGCTCCAGCGAGTTTGATATCGGTTGTCATTTTACCTTGCAATGCACTTATGATAGGGACCAGTTTCTGAAACATTTCAAAGCCTTGGAAAGACTGGGCGATGTCTAAATCTTTCATACGCAGCGCCATGTCAAAAACAGGTTGTGCATTTTTTGTATCTACAGAACCATCGATGCCTATACTTCCACCAAAAACGTTAGTAGATGCATTGCTAATATTCATTTTTTCATCCCTTATAGACGCCGTTCCCTTCACATTATTAAGCGTGATTCCGTCATAAAGTACCTTATTTATGTCAAAATCAATGAATGCATCTAAAAATGCAGGTATCTTGATAGACTCTTGTGGCGTTGCGGTTTTCTTACTGGAATCAGTAGCTGCAACTGCTGTAGTTTCAGACATAAAATCACCGGAATCTAAGGTATTGCTGTTTAATTTAAAAGCTCCCTTCAATCCCTTATCTTGAAGTAAGAAACCTATTAAATTATTGATGGTTCCAGTTGCTTGTAAATCTGTATTTCCAGTTTTTGCGCTGAATTTATTGAGTTTGATGGTAGAGGTAGTCATATCTATGGCCGCTTGGTCTATAACAAATGCATTGTTAAATGCCGGACCGTTGTATGTGAAGTTTGAAAGTGAGGCCGTTCCATTCATGTAAATATTTTCGTAACGCTCCTTCTCAACACTTTCCATATCAAATTTTGCATCCATGTCTATTCCCATTTTTCCAGATAGCTTCATGTCATCAGGCATGGGAAATGATTTTGCTAGATTTTTGAAGTCAAGGTTTCCCTTAGCATTCATATCAACTTTCATATTGCTTGTTAAATCTTTAATCATGGCGCGACCAGACAGTCGTTCACCAGCGATATTAAATGCGACGTTTGCGATGTTTACGTAGGTGTCATCTACAAATCCAGTATCGTTTCTTAAGTTAGCACTGATAACAATATCGGTAACCTTTTGCGGCAAGTCTGCATATTTGAAGGATGCGTTGTTAGAAGACATTTTGATATCTAACTTAGGTATGGTAGTGTCGGTTACTTCTCCTTTAATCGTTCCGTTTACTGTAAAATCTCCCGTTGTAGTCATGCCTTCCATGTTCTTACGATAGGTCTCTGGAATCATCGCAAAAAAGTTCTTAAAGTCAGACGATGGCGTTTTAATAGTTAAATCTACAATGGTGCTGGTTTCTTCTAGGTCGACAAAGCCATCTAACTTAAGTTCTAGGTCATTTATAAAAGCTTTGTTTTCAAGAAAAGAATACTTTTGATTTACTAGGTCAAGCGCTAGGTCGGCATCGAGTTTCACAAGTTGCCCACTTAAATACTCTATGCCGTCTAAGGAGTAAATTACTTTAGTTTCAGTATACGTATCGAGCGTACTTTTCTCTAGAGATAAGTCACCTGTTCCCTTATGATTTAGCTCTGTGAACTTAAGGTTGTTTTTAGTGACGGCGTCTTCATAGGAAAAAGTAGAGTTTATAATTTCGTAACTCTTTAAATCTATATTGAATGCTGTAGTTTCTGTTGCAGCTGGGTCATTTTCTGTTTCCATCGCGATATCCCAGTTTGTCTTACCGTTAAGGTCTGCTTTAAGATTCACGACTGCTTCATCTACAATAAGCTCATTAACGCGTATAGGTTCATCAACCTCGTTAAACAAATCGCCTAAGGGCAAATCGAGTTTTACTTCTTTACCGTAAAATAAGGTGTCGCCTTTAAACGGTGCCTTATTAATAATGGACAATCCTTTTAAATTTAGTCTTGCATCAGGAAACGCTCTGAAAAGGCTCAAGTCGGCCTCAGCAAAATCTATTTGTGCATCCATGGATTCGTTGAGCTTTTGCTTAACGATGGCTGCTATCTGGTCTTGCAAGAAGAATGGTGCTGCGATAATAAGTACCAAAACGGCGAGTAAAAATAATCCGAGTATTTTAAAAAACTTTTTCATTAGTCTATCTGTATTTCTTGTCCTTGTTCGAGGTTAAATAATTTTCTGAATATGTAAACGATTCCGTAGAGCAGTGGTGTGTCAAGTAGCGCCACCAGCACTTTAAATAAAAACCCTGCTGCTAGCAATGTGGTGAATTTGTCCCACGGTATAATATTGCTATAACATAGCAACAATAGTACCGTTAATGTGTCTATAAATTGTGAAAACACCGTGCTAAAGTTGTTGCGCAACCACAGCATCTTGCCTTTAGTGAGCCTTTTCCAAAAGTGATAAATCTGAACATCTATAAATTGCGCCAGTAAATAAGCGCTCATACTCGCAATAATAGCAATACTCGTTGCCCCAAAAACGCTCGAAAAGACAGCATCGTTTACAGGACTTGCTTTTATGGCGGGCGCTAAATTTGCAACGTAAATAATACCAAGACTGAATACCGATGCAAATATTCCTGCTAGCACTAGGTCGTTTGCCTTGCGGCGACCATAAATCTCACTAACGGCATCTGTAATTAAAAAGGTGATAGGATAGGGCAGCAAACCTACCGAAATCTCAAACCTAAAAAGACCAAACGGATTCCAATAAAAGAACTTTTGAAAAATAAGGTTTGACACCACGAGCGAGCATATAAACAAAGCAGCAAAAACCAAATATATGCGGTGCGCCAGTCTTAAATCATTGCCTATAAGTTTCTTCATATTATCACAAAAGTACAGCTATGACTATAGATAATTTCTTAATTTGCTCTAAAATTTAGAGTCATCAGTTCAAATAGTAACCACAAGATTTTCATAGCTTTAGGAGCAAATTTAGGAGCGCGTGAAGAGGCTTTGAGCCATGCTACACGAGCTATAGAAAATAGGCTAGGACTTATTATTGCCGCTGCTCCAGTCTATGAGGTTGAAGCTGTTGGGTTTGCTGGCGGTGACTTTTTGAATACAGTCATTCTCGTGCATAGCACTAAAACTGCCCAAGAAACTCTTGATATTTTGCAGTCCATTGAAAAAGAAATGGGTAGACAACCCAGAAAATCTACAGATTACGAAGACCGAATCATAGACCTGGATATTATTTTTTACGATAGCGATGTCATTCAAAGCACTTCGCTTAATATTCCGCATAAACAGGCGCACAAACGCAATTTTGTGATGCAACCACTGGCTGCAATCGCACCAGATTTCATACATCCATCGCTGGGCAAAACGTGTAAGGAATTAGGATTGTCCCTAGAATCATTAACGAGTAAGGTGGCTTTTGAGATCACGCTTTCGCGAAAGCGGTTTCCCCTAAACAGCCTGCCATTTATAGCCATCGAGGGAAATATAGGCTCTGGTAAAACGAGCCTTACTTCAAAGATTACGGCAGATTTTAACGCAAAACCGGTTCTGGAACGCTTTGCGGACAATCCATTTTTGCCACTTTTCTATGAGGAACCGGACCGGTATTCGTTCCCGCTCGAAATGTCTTTTCTTGCCGACCGTTACCAGCAGCTCAGTGATGATGTAGCCCAACAGGACCTGTTTACCGACTTTATCATTGCCGATTATTATGTGGTTAAATCACTCATATTTAGCAAAATAACGCTAGATACCGAAGAGTATGCACTGTATAAGCGACTTTTTGATATGATGTATAAGGAACTCGTAAAACCAGATTTATACGTGTATCTCTACCAGACCGAAGAGCGCTTGCTCGAAAATATTAAGAAACGTGGCCGTGACTATGAGCAAAATATCGAGTCGCAATATTTATCGCAAATACAGCAAGGGTACACAGAGTTTATACGCTCGCAACAAGACTTAAAAATTAAGGTCATAGACGTGACAGACCTCGATTTTGTAAACAACCACAACGATTATCTCACCGTCTTAGAGCAAATCACTGCTGCCATTACGTAGCGGTGTTATTTTATTGAAGATATCATAGATGACAATTCCTGCACAAACAGCAATGTTTAAGCTGTGCTTTGTGCCAAATTGGTCGAGTTCAATTACTGTATTGCAAGCGTCTATAACTTCTTGTTGCACGCCGTCAACCTCATTTCCTAGCACAATTGCTACTTTTTCACATGTTTTTGCCTGGAAATTATACAGATTTTCAGAACGGTCTGCCTGTTCTATAGCACATGTCTTATAACCGTTGCTGTTAAGTGCCTTGACAATTTCTAAGGTACTTTCTGCATATTCCCACGCAACAGTCTCTGTAGCGCCTAGGGCGGTCTTACGTATGTCCTTGTGCGGTGGCTGCGCAGTTATGCCGCATAAATAAATTTTTTCAACACGGTATGCATCTGCACTACGAAAAATGGAACCTATATTATTCAGGCTGCGCACGTTATCTAGAACAATGGTGAGTGTGGTTTTTTCGCTTTCGCGAAAGCGGTCAACAGACAACCGTTCCAGTTCTTCATTAAGCAATTTTCTCATGGTACAAAAATAAAAAGTCCCACCACATGGCAGGACTTTATGTTATTATTTTGAGCGATATTTTAGTTTACTGCAGGGCAATTACAGCTCCACCTGTCTTTAGTACAAAGGAAATCAAGTCCTAGCGTAATTTGGTGAAAACCGCCTGTATTGAACCTTATGTCGCCAAACTGATAACTATACGTATATCCAAAAGTAAAATTTTTGTGTTTAACTCCTAGAATTGGAGAAAGTAAGGAGAGGTTTTGCTCTTGAATTGCGGTGCCGTTCACAAATTGAGCTCCGTCAAAACTTTGTCTATAGGAAAGTCCAAAGTATAGATTATTATCGTCGTCTAGGTCATAATATGCTTTTGCGTTGAAGTCCATAAAAGCTTCTTCGGTACGGTCAGTGCGCTGGTACAAAAAAGATGGTTCGTACTGCCACTTGCTGTTACGTGGTGCAAAAAGATACCCTACAGTTGCAATGTAACGACGCTGGTTTGTGCTTTCAAAACCTTCAGAATATATTTCGCGGTTTTGGAAAATTGCATTTTTAACGGTTGCGTGCGCATAAAATTCTTTGTAGAAATAAGACATTCCAAAATCCACATTAAAATAAGAGTCAGAGCGTAGCACTCCTGTTATAATAGGGTCAAAATCTGTAAGGTCAAATGCTGACTCGTCCAGCCTACTTTGAACCAAACCTATATTTGCCCCAAAAGAAAGTCTATTCAAATCTTCATAGCCACCACCTATTTGTAAATGATATGCATAGGAAACATAAGCACCTGTTTGGGAGTGGTAGCCATTTTTATCGTTAAATAATATAGCTCCTACACCACTATTTTCTCCTATGCCCGTATTGAAACTAAGCGTTTGCAGGTTAGGTGCATCTTGTTGGTCAAACCATTGCTGTCTTACGGTACCGCGTACCTTACCACAAGAGGCAGCTCCTGCCATGGATGGGTGAAGTAAATAGTAGTTGTCAGTTAAATAGTCTAAGTAAACTGGGACGCCTTCTTGTGCTGTAGCTATAGAGCTTAAAAAAACAACAGCCAGTAGTATAAAAATTTTTCTCATGTTCTCGATAAGTCTTTCTCTGTCAACGCGTTTTAATCTTAAATGTTT
>JANQTO010000088.1 GCA_030731685.1 Nonlabens sp. | reverse complement strand
CGCCGGTGTGTCCCACTAAAATTACTTTATTAACCGTACCTGCCATAATCTCAAAATTTTAAGGGTGTAAAGATACTTAAAGATACGCATTCCACTGTGATTTCATGTAGCGATCCATAAGAACATGTACCGGTTTTTCAAACGCGTCCTTTATATGAACACTATCATTAACCTCATCCAGTGTATTGATTTCCCAGAACGTTGCATGTATAGTACGGTGTGACAGCTTGTGCACTGCGGTATGTTGAAGAGTTACGCTTTCGCGAAAGCGAACTCCCGACAACCACTCCTGCGATTTTAATTGTTCTTGCAACTCCTGACACTCTAAGGTTTTTGATGCCTCTATATAAGGAAACTCATAAAGCCCTGCCCAAATTCCTTGTTGCGGTCTTTTTACCAATAAGGTATTGTCCAGCGGCGTGCGCACAACCAGGTAATGATGGTAGAGATGCGTTACGGGTTTGCTTTTTAATTTAACAGGCAGTTCAGTAGTGCGATTCTGGGCATGCGCAACACACTGGTCGTTAAAAGGACATGTTTCACAAAATGGATTTGCGGGCTTGCAGTGCAATGCGCCAAATTCCATGATTGCCTGGTTATGGGTTCCCGGGTTACTAATGTCCAGCAACTGTACGGCAAGTGCCTTAAATTCTTTAATGCCAGCGGTACTATTAATGGGAGTTGCAATTCCATAGATGCGGGAAAGCACCCTGTAGACATTACCATCAACCACCGGAACCGCTTCGTTATAGGAAAAACTCGCTATTGCAGCAGCAGTATAATCACCTACTCCCTTGAGAGATAGTAGTTCTTTATAGGTTTTAGGAAAATTACCGCCCATTGCACCGACTTGCTGTGCGGCGGTATGCAGGTTTCTAGCACGTGAATAGTAACCTAATCCCTGCCATAATTTAAGTACCTGTTCTTGCGGTGCGGCAGCTAATTCTTGTACCGTAGGAAACGCCTTAGTAAAGGCATAATAATACGGCATGCCTTGCTCTACGCGGGTTTGCTGCAATATCACTTCACTGAGCCAAATAAAATAAGGGTCCTGAATACTGCGCCATGGTAAGTCGCGTTTGTTAACAAAGTACCATTCTTGCAGGCGTTTAGAAAAATTCATAGGCGTCAAAAATACGCACTCTAGGGAACTATGTTGTTAAAATTTAATCAATTAGAGATTTTGGTTATGATTTAATAGCCTATCTTTGCGCCCTGTTAAAAACAAACAAGTAACTATTATTATTTTAAAAAATGACTAAAGCAGATATTGTATCTAAAATTTCAGATAAGCTAGGAATGGAGAAGACTGACGTACAGGCAACTGTAGAGTCTTTTATGGAAGAAGTGAAAGGTTCACTAGAGACCGGCGAAAATGTGTACCTTCGTGGTTTCGGTAGTTTTATCGTAAAGACAAGAGCAGAGAAAACAGGTCGTAATATTTCTAAAAATACTACCATCAAGATTCCAGCACACAACATACCATCATTTAAACCTGCTAAGGTTTTTGTAGATGGAGTAAAAACAAGCGTAAAAGTTAAATAATCTAATATAAGAGATATGCCAAGCGGTAAAAAAAGAAAAAGACATAAGGTAGCAACGCACAAACGTAAAAAACGTAGCCGTGCAAATCGCCACAAGAAGAAAAAGTAGTATTACACTACTTTTTCTTTTTTTAGTTCATTGACATAGGGCCTGCAACTGACAGCCCGTTAGGGTTACAAGACATTGTAACAAAACAATTGTATAACAAAGTGCAACTAGTGTTCCTTATGGAGCCCTTACAGTAGCACGCAAATTATTGAATCATGGATAAAGAAATTATTATCCGTTCCGGTTCTAACAAAATCGACTTTGCCCTTACTAAAGATGGTAGGCTGGTCGAGCTCTATAAAGATGAAGATGAAAATAAGTTTTCGGTAAGTGATATTTTTATAGCAAAGACGCGCAAAGTTCTTTCTGGACTGAACGCTGCTTTTGTAGATGTAGGTTATGAAAAAGATGGTTTTCTCCATTACCACGACCTAGGAACACAATACCTTACCCAACTTAAATTCACCAAGCAAGTACTAAGCGGTCGCCGCAAAAACTTTGCTCTTAAAGATATTAAACTTGAAAAAGATATAGTAAAACACGGCAGTATTACCGATGTGGTAGATGCAGGACAGCCCGTACTTGTTCAAGTTGTAAAAGAACCTATCTCCACAAAAGGCCCAAGGCTCAGTGCTGAGCTTTCCCTACCTGGTAGATACGTGGTTCTTGTACCTTTTTCAGATAGAATCTCTATCTCCCAGAAAATAGATAATAACGAAGAAAAGAGCAGGTTAAAAAGACTTGTTAAAAGTATTAAGCCTGAAGGTTTCGGCGTCATCGTGCGTACCGTTGCTCAAGGTAAATTAGTAGCAGAACTGGATCAGGACCTTCAAAATCTAGTAGAAAAATGGGAAGCTATGTGTGCAAAACTGCACCGCGCCCATTTCCCGACTAAGGTCATGACTGAATTAAGTCGCACAAACTCGCTCATGCGAGATTATTTTAACGACTCCTACACTTCTATTGTCGCAGACGATCAAGATCTTGTAGATGAAATTAAAGCCCAACTAAAAGTAATAGCTCCTCACAAGGAGTCTATAGTAAAATACAACAATCCTCGCACGCCTATTTTTGAGAAATACGGAATCGAGAGGCAAATCAAAACATCGTTTGGACGCACAGTCTCTATGAGTAAAGGCGCATACCTGGTCATAGAGCATACAGAAGCCATGCATGTTATAGACGTAAACTCTGGAAACCGCTCTAACAAGGCAGATACACAAGAAGATACCGCATTAGAAACCAACATGATTGCCGCAAGCGAAATTGCCCGACAATTAAGACTTCGTGACATGGGTGGAATAATCGTTGTTGACTTTATAGACATGCGTAGCGCTGAACATAGAAAGAAACTCTATGAGCACATGCGTGATGAAATGTTAGAGGATCGTGCAAAGCACAAAATATTGCCTCCTAGTAAATTTGGTCTTATCCAAATGACACGCCAGCGTGTACGCCAAGAGGTAAACATTAAGACTCGCGAAGAAAATCCAGATGGTGACGGTAGCGGCGAGATACAAGCACCTATTCTTGTGATACAAGAAATAAGTGAAAAACTCGATGCTCGAATGAAAGCAGGTAATAAAAAGATTATGCTCAATGCTCACCCTTTTGTAGCAGCTTTTATAACTAAAGGTCTACCTTCTGTACGTTCCAAGTGGTTTGTAAAGTACAAAAAATGGATTAAGGTTATGCCTAGAGATGCTTACACATATCTAGAATATAAGTTTACCGACTTAGAAGGAAATGACCTCGATTAACTAACAAACGCCCATAGACTTATATTTATGGGCGTTTTTTTGTGCTCTCAAGTGAAAAAGTGATGCCTTTGGAGACCATAATTATGGTTACTCTATTTGTGCGATTTCAATCATAACATTTTTAACGTAGCCCTTTGAAATGGGAATTATCGTGTCGGAAACGGTGATTTCTTTAGAACTGAAAGCAGTCATATAATCCTTATTAACCACGTAGGAACGGTGCACTTGTAAAAAAGATTTAGAGCTCAGCATCTCTAGAAAGTCTTTCATGTTGCATCGTATTAATTTTTCACTGTTTTTCAAATAGAGCACAAGATACTGGTCTTCTTTTTTTGCAAATAGGATATCCTTTTCATAAATCAAGATATTTTTACCTTTCTCTTTAACAACTATTTGAGGTTTGCTTTTTACTTTACTTACGGCAAGTTCCACAGCTATGTAAAGGTCTTTGGCATTAAATGGTTTCACTAGGTAACCCATAGGGTTTGTAGTTACTGCATTTTTTATGGTCTTGTAATCATTGTAAGCTGTTAAATAGATTATAGGTAAGTCCAGTTGATTACCTAACCTTATACCAGTTTCTTTACCATCTACTTTAATGTCTAATAGTGCTAGGTCTGGTCTTAATTTCTTTATCTCCTTTAACGCAGTAGTGGCATCTGTACTCATGCCACAAATGTCGTAGTTTAGGTCTTCTAAGGTTTGCTTTAGTAATTCCTGTGTGATTATCTCGTCTTCTAAGATGTAAATTCTAATGCTACTCATCTAAAGGGAATTGAAGTTTCAACATAAAGTTAGTTTCCTTATTTATCGTAGATGTGCCTTTTAGTTGTTTGGTCATCATTTGAATAATGCGCATACCCATAGTTTTTGAGACGGCAGTTTCTTTTTTAAATGTTCCATTATCACTGTAATTGAATTCATAATGCGTAGTTATCTTTTTAAAATGAATCGTAATGACTGGATGAGGAGTGTGCGTAAACGCATGTTTTATAGAGTTGTTAATGAGCTCGTTAAGTAATAATGAAAACGGCGTTATTTTATCAATACCTAGAAATGAGTCATCAACATCTACTTGATATGACACCGTAATAGGTAAAAGCTGTTGATAATAGGCAATTATAGACGCTACGTTGTCACCTACTAAAATGCTATCTTCCTTATTTGCATTGTACAATAAATTGTGAATTCCAGCAATGGATTCTATTCTATGCTGGCTATCCTTTAATTTGGTTTTGAGTTCTTCATTGTCACTATCGGCCATTTGTAGACCTAATAGTCCTGATACAATTTGAAGGTTATTTTTGATTCTATGATGTATTTCTAACATCATCGTTGTTTTTATGGTCGCCTCATTTAGTGCCAGCTTATTTTCTGCGAGTAAATCTTGCTTCATTTTATACTGGTAGAAAATAAAACTCAATATTGCTATAGTCGATATCAACACCAGACCTATAAACCACCAAGATTTGTAAAAAACGTCTTCAACAATTATTTCGAGCTCTATGGTTTCTCCCTGCTTATTACCTGTGATGTCAAGCGCCTCTATTTGTAACCTATACGTGCCAGCAGCTAGGTTAGCATATAGGATTTCCTTACCATAAAACCCTGTAAACCATTCGTTACTACTCTCTTTATTCAACAATCTACCTCTATACCTTAAACCATCAGTGCTAATGCCACTTAATACAGATATTGTGGTAGCAAACCTTCTGTATTCAGCGGGCAAGGTTATTGATTTGGTGGTTTTTAAAAACGCTGGTGCAGTTTTTATTTCCCACCTATCTAATTCCTTATTAAAAAAGGAGATGGATGTAAATTGTGGTTGTATTTTCAATTCTTTTTGAGACAGTTCACTAGGGTTGAAGAAGCTTAGTCCTCTATAGCTACCTATAAATAAATTACCGTTTTTATCTTTATAAGTACTATATCTATTGCCTTCTAGTTCATATACACCGTCCTTACCCGTGTAACGCACTGCTTTTTTAGTTACAGGATCTAAAGAGACGATACCTACATAAGTGTTAAGCCATAGGTTATTACCAGCTGCTTCCATGCCTACAATAGATGCACGTAAAGGGTCTTCGTAAAAAAGCACTAATTTTTTAGCCCGCGTATCATATTTGTAAATCTTGCCCAGAGTTGTGGAAACCAATACACCATACCCTTTCAGGTAATTAATAGACAACAGGTTTTCGGTAAGTTCATTATCAAAGCTATATGTGTTAATACGTCCATTTTTATACTCAAAAATTCCTTTGGTTGAGGTCGCATAAATAGTACTACCGTCTGTGGCAAATTCTTTTATTTGCGCACTATTTGGATTATCTATTTTAAGGAATTTGTTGTCTCTAACACTATACTTGTAAAAATTCGCTTCATTGTCTTCTGTAAAAATGGTATCCTTAATACGTATAATTTCATGACCGTAGGTAGGTAAACTTCTATCTTTAATTACGTGATAATTAGAATCTAGAGTGAACAATTTTTCAGACCCCACGGTTATTAAACTACCGTCTTTCTCTACATAAACATCCCGCGTGTAATTAATACCTATCTCCTTGTTATCTTCTAAAATCTTTAAGCGTTTTTCGGTGTTTTCTTTTATATTTATGAGGTAAAAACCGTCACTATCTGTAGCGACTATGTAATCATAAGCACCAAGCTGTTTAATAGTGCGTATACTTTTATCCTTTAAAAAAGTTTTAATCGCACTCTGTTGAAAGGTATGAGTGGTTAAGGTATTGCCACTAAGTACTACCAAATACTTATTGAATTCTTTGAAAATAGTTTTAGACGCATTTTTAACCTTAATTTCAGCAATTAAATTAGTTTTAAAGTTGCTAAAGGTGAATAATTTAAACGTACTATAATCTCCTGCAACCTCTTGTATGTAAGCATTCTTATAGTCGTTTACAAAATTTAATTCCCTATTTGTTCTAAAATCAGTTCGGGTATTAGGGACTTCTACAAATTTTGAGATTTTATCGTCGTAAGTAAATACATTTTCGTAGTCACTAATGTAATAATACCATGTGTTGTTTTGCTTAAATTCCTTGATGATAAACTTCGGCATGAACTTCCTCCCAGCGGCGTCTACAAAATCACGGGAACCCAATGTCTTTTTAATGGCTCCTTTTTTATCAAGAAACCACCCATCGTTTGCAAACAGTAACTTTATGAGTGTGTAGTCATTTACCGTTCTTCGTTCAGCGATAAATGGTTCTTGAACGGGTTTAGAAAATGCTACAGAATCTATAAATTTTAAAGACAACCCGTCAAGTGTAGTGCTGTACAATTTATTAGATGACGTAATGGCTAGTCGCGTAGTGCCGTTCACATAAAACTCCTCACTTATAAGGTACTTTTTATCTAAATTATTGTATGCTGTGACAGGGGTAAAAACCAAGGTTTCTGTATCTATATAGAAAAGGTCCGACCGCCCTTTTGTGTAATGTAATTTGAGATAGATGTGGTTGTTTTTG
>JANQTO010000087.1 GCA_030731685.1 Nonlabens sp. | reverse complement strand
CCATTTATGTGCGATTAACCTGTAAAGAAAAACGCGAGCGCGATGTGGCAGGTCGTGAGCACCCGTCTGGGATTGTGAAATGGTATGTAGAGGTTTTTGACGCAGAACCTGTGGATTATGAAAATGGTAAAACAGACGAGGAAGCAACCGCACTCGTAGCTGTAGCGACTATTCTTACCATGGTCGAGAAAAAACAAACCGTTTTCCCTGAAATTACTGAGGATTATATTAAGTCCGCTTTCGCGAAAATACATACCGATACAAAACCTGCGTGGGGTAGCATGACTGCGCAGCACATGGTGGAGCATCTTGAAATGAGCTACCGCATCGCAAGTGGCAAGATTCAAAATTTTGAAGTCGCAACACCAGAGAAATACCTAGAAAAAGTAGCAGCAACTTTGTGGAATTACGATAAAATGCCCCAAAACCATAAAATGCCACTTATGAAACAAGACGGCACACTAGAAGAACTAAAACACGCCGACCTAGACACCGCCAAAGCAGCAATGCTTGAAGCGCGCGCGCAATATCTGGATTACTTTAAAAGAAACCCTAAGGCAACGACTAAGAATGCTGTTTTTGGCGAGTTGAGTAAGTATGAATGGACGTTATTGGAAAGGAAGCATGTGGCGCATCATCTTGAACAGTTCGGAATAAATAATTAACCAAAGCCGCGATGCGGCGGCTTTAATAAATAAAGGAAATTGAGTAATCCCTACGTAAAAACAGAAACAGACAATGGTGTAACCACCCTAGAATTTTTTCACCCAGCACATAACTCGTTGCCTAGCGATGTTCTTGCAGACCTTGCAAGTGCGATAACACATGCTGGTACAGACGACGCAACAAAAGTAATCATCTTAAAATCTGGTGGCGAGCGTACATTTTGCGCTGGTGCAAGTTTTAAGGAGTTGATAGCGATTAATGATGAGAAAACCGGTGAGGTATTCTTCAGTGGCTTTGCAAACGTAATTAACGCCATGCGCAAGTGTCCTAAGTTTATCATAGGTCGCGTGCAAGGTAAAACCGTGGGTGGCGGCGTGGGCGTTGCTGCTGCCACAGACTACTGTTTTGCAACGCAGCATGCGAGTATTAAATTAAGTGAGCTCAACGTAGGTATAGGGCCATTTGTTGTGGGGCCAGCGGTAGAACGCAAACTAGGACTTACAGGTATGAGCCAAATCGCTATTAATGCAAACGAATTCTACACAGCACAATGGGCACAGGATAACGGTCTTTTTGCACAAGTATACGAATCTACCGAAGCGATGGATGAAGCCGTAGCAGCATTTGCCACAAACCTTTGTACCTACAATCCAGATGCCATGGCCGAAATGAAAAAGATGTTTTGGACAGGTTGCGAGC
>JANQTO010000086.1 GCA_030731685.1 Nonlabens sp. | reverse complement strand
CATCTATACGGAACGATTCGTTCCCAAGCGTGGTGACGATGCCAGGGCATTCAGATTCTTGAGCAGTCCGGTAAATGGAAACTCGATTTACCAATCCCTTCAAAATAATGGGGTTAGTCAGCAATTGTTTGACACACAGGTAACCGGCGGTACCGTGGCAAATGGTTTCGACCAAAGCGCCACAAACAACGCTTCTATGTTCAAGTTTTTGAACCAAAGCGTGCAATGGAGTGCGGTTACAAACACCCAAACCGAAATGTTCAACGCCGGTATGCCATACCGCGTTTTTGTGCGTGGGGACCGCACGGTAGATTTAATGGCAAACGGTCCTGCGGTCAGCACTACCTTAAGAGCAACAGGTTCTCCAGTTGTAGGAACGGTAACATACGACAGTAGCAGCACGGTAAATGCTTTGAACAGTGGCGCAAGTGCATTTAATTTTGTAGGAAACCCGTATCAGGCACAAGTAGATATGCGTCAAGTGCTTAATGCGTCAACTGGGGTAAATCCAAACGCAGTGTATGTTTGGGACCCAACACTCAACACACGAGGTGCGTATGTCACGGTTATCATAGATGCAGACGATAGTATTAACGGCACGCCGAGCAATCCAAGTTCTGACGCCGACCAGTTTTTACAACCCTGGCAAAGTGTATTTTTAGTAAATTCTAACATGGCTAGTAGTGCATCGGTGGTGTTTCAAGAAGATTTTAAAGTACTAAGCACTTCAAATACGGCAGTATTTTCAACGCCTGCGGCTAGCAATAGGTTAAGTGTAGAATTACTGAGTGGTAACGGAAATACGATAGACGCAGCACAGGCATTTTATGCAAGTACCGAAAATGCGGGCATAGACGACAGGGATTTAACAAAAATCGGGAACATCGATGAGAACGTAAGCTGGAACATGCAGGGCAATCAAATAGCTATCTTACGTCACGCCATTCCTGTAAATGGAGAACAATTTCCACTGCAACTAACCAGTTATCGTGCACAGAACTATAGCTTACGTTTAAATTATACGACGCCCGTTGCGGGTATGAATCTAGTTTTGGTAGATACCTATTTACAAACTGAAACACTGGTGAACGGTCAGACAGTGTATCCTTTTAATGTAGACCAGTCCATCGCCGCAAGTGCTGCTAGTGGTCGTTTCTATGTGAAGTTTGAAAATATAACCTTGAGTACGGGTGATTCCGCTTTCGCGAAAGCGATAACCCTATACCCCAATCCAGTAACAAATGGCATGGTGCAAGTAAATAACCTATCAGGAAAACCATTCCATGCAACTATCTATAATATGTTGGGACAAGAAATGTTGAGCGTTAATAATAATAACGACGCTTCAATAGATGTGAACAATTTGAAACCGG
>JANQTO010000085.1 GCA_030731685.1 Nonlabens sp. | reverse complement strand
GACATACTTGCTGCCCATACAGGCAAACCTACATTTGCAAGGACGATGTTCATAGAAACTGTGCGCAAGAAGGTACTCTTCCCAGCCATATTGGCGCCTGTGATAATGAAAAACGAACCACTAGTAATTTTTACATCATTGCCTACAGCCTTCAACGGATTCAATAGCGGATGTTTCGTGTCCAGCGCTTCCAGTTTAAAATCACCAGAAACAATTGCAGGGAACACAAAATGCGGATGGTTAAAAGCATAGGTTCCTAAGGTATTGTAGGCATCTACCTGCGCAACGGTGTCCAGCCAGCTGCTTACATAACCAGCGTTCGCATCCAGCCAGCCTTCAATGGTATGAATTTGCTTCAAATCCCACAATCCAAAACCATTTGCAAGAAATCCAAACAACATATTATTGCGCTGGTCCAGTCTGCCTATCGCTGCTGCAAGCTCGGCAAACCGCGTAGATGCCGGCTCACTATCTGTTTTAATGGATTCTTTAAAAGCGACGAGCTGCTTACTGGTAAAGGCTTCGTTTTCAACCAGCAATACTAGCTTCCCGTACTGACTAAAAAAACGTTCCAGTAAACTTATCTTTTCATACAAGGCATTTATTTTCTTCACGTAATTGCCAGTAACTAAAAAACCGATGGCAAACAATGCAGACGGCACGTAACCACTTACAAAATCATAAGCATACCCCACAATGGAAGCAACGGATAAGCTTACCAGAACCCAAGGCAACCAGTTGAAAACAGCTGGCACAAAAGGTTCGTAACCGGTGAGCCAGTTTGAGATAGTTTCTGGTTTTTCCCTGTTTTCCAGTAACGCAGCGGTTGCAGTAAATTCCTGTCTAAAATCTATTTTTTGAGCGAGTTCTTGAATCGCTTCCTGTCTATCGCTTATGTTGTCTATTTTATTTTCTGTAAGCTTCTTAGCTAGGTTATTTTTACCTGCCGGCGTTGCCGTGCGGTTGAGATACTGAAAAAAAGAACGCGTCCCAAAAAGGTCTATGTCGTTACTATATTCATGCGATGGGTCTATAAACTCAGCACCCGAATCCAGCGCGGTGTAATCTCCATTTGCAACTTGCAGTTCTAGTTCGTTTTGTTGCACCAGTGCATCGTGAAACGCTCGTTTACGTTTTAAATCTTCATGCCTTGAAACTAGAACCAAGAAAATGGCAAACACTAAAAACCCGCATAGTATGGCTATCTTCCAGTTGTCAAGCAAAAAATAGATAGCTACAGCTCCAGCTATAAAAAGCGCAAAACGCACCGTGCTTGAGATGAGTAATTTCTTAGATAAAGAATCGGCAATGCTTTTAAAACGACTTATGCGTTCTTCGTAAATAGCTTGTAGGGTAGGTTCCAGATTATAGGTTTTTAAG
>JANQTO010000084.1 GCA_030731685.1 Nonlabens sp. | reverse complement strand
TACTGGTTATTCAGGGGTTTGCACAATTTACGAAGTAAGTAAACTGGTAGTTTGTGACAATACTGTTAAATCAAAGCGCCGGCTGAGTACTTAAGACGGCGCTTTATTTAAAAAATATGGTACTACTATACGTGCATTGCTCTATCTTCGGTCGCGGCCATAGCAGCTTCTTTTACAGCTTCGGCATATGTTGGGTGTGCATGTGACATACGGGCAATATCCTCAGCACTTGCACGGAATTCCATTGCAGTAACTGCTTCAGCAATAAGGTCTGCTACCCTAGCGCCTATCATGTGAACACCTAGTACTTCATCTGTTGTTTTATCGGCAAGGATTTTTACCATTCCGTCGATATCTCCAGATGCACGAGCCCTACCCAATGCGCGCATAGGAAACTGTCCTACTTTATAAGCAGTTCCTGCTTCTTTAAGTTCTTCTTCTGTCTTTCCTACACTGGCAACTTCTGGCCATGTATAGATAACGTTTGGTATAAGGTTATAATTGATATGCGGTTTCTGACCAGCAAGAGTTTCAGCAACAAAAACGCCTTCTTCCTCTGCTTTGTGTGCTAGCATGGCACCGCGTACAACATCGCCTATCGCGTAGATATTTGCAACGTTTGTTTGAAGGTGTTCGTTTACATCTATTTGACCGCGCTCGTTTACTTTAACGCCAGCTGCAGTTGCATTAAGCTTGTCAGTATACGGCTTGCGACCTACAGATACCAGGCAGTAGTCTCCAGAAAAGGTAACTTCTTCTCCTTTTTTATTTTTAGCGGTTACCGTCACCGTATCACCATCGCGTTTTACGGCATTAAC
The DNA here is from genome assembly GCA_030731685.1 of Nonlabens sp. Lineage (GTDB taxonomy): Bacteria > Bacteroidota > Bacteroidia > Flavobacteriales > Flavobacteriaceae > Nonlabens. The sequence continues at coordinate 6,139 of JANQTO010000084.1, read as the reverse complement.
GGCATGTGATAATTCAAATTTTACTCCTTGCTTTTTAAGAACACGTCCTAATTCCTTAGAAAGCGCGCTATCCATAGTTGGTGCGATGCGGTCTTGGTATTCTACCACGGTAACCTCAGCGCCTAGTCTTCTATAGACTTGACCTAGCTCCAAACCTATCACACCACCACCTATCACTATCATGTGCTTAGGTATTTCCTTAAGTGTAAGTGCCTCTGTGGACGTAATCACGCGTTCTTTATCTATAGTAATAAAAGGTAAACTACCTGGCTTAGAACCTGTGGCGATGATTATGTTTTTTGCTTCGATAGTTTGAGTCCCATCTGCGCCATCTATATTAATATGGGTAGCATCTTTAAAAGAACCCATACCGGTGAAAACATCGATGTCGTTTTTCTTCATGAGGTATGCCACACCGTCACAAGTAGTATCCACCACTTGTTTTTTGCGAGCTATCATTTTCTCAAAGTTGATTTTTATCTCTCCTGGTATTTCAATACCATGCTCCTCAAAATGTTTCATGGCATCATCATAGTGGTGCGATGAATCCAGCAATGCTTTAGAAGGTATACAGCCTACGTTGAGACAAGTGCCGCCCAGCGTGTTGTATTTTTCAATAATAGCAGTCTTCATGCCTAGTTGCGCGCAACGTATCGCAGCAACATATCCACCAGGTCCAGAACCTATAATTGCAACATCATATGTACTCATAATTTCTTTTTTAGAAGTCATTAAAACGGTCGCAAAGATACAAATCACACCACTATAAATGGATATGAAAATGGTATAAAGCAGCCTTATAAACTCCTGTAAACATCCTTATATTTATGGGTGATTGTGATTTGTCAGTTTTCTTACAAATAATTAACGGCATGATTTTCTTTATGTCTCGCGTTCGTACCGCTATGCAACGGCATAAACTTCTTCGTGTCTCGCTTTCGCGAAAGCGAAATAAACACAACCCTGTAACAATTCAACAAACCTAGCTACTAACAATGTAACCATACCAAAAAGCACGTGAGTAAAGAACTCGAAGCAGAATTTGTCAAGCAGCTTGAAGATAACCAAAACATCGTGCATAAAATATGCAGGCTGTATACAAACGACCAAGATGCCCATAACGACCTTTTTCAAGAAGTAACCATACAGCTGTGGAAGGCGTATCCCAAGTTCAGGGGCGACGCAAAGTTTTCTACATGGATGTACCGAGTGGCACTGAATACCGCCATAACACTGTACAGAAAAAGTAAACGTCGCGTTACCACGCAGGCCTATGAGAGTGTCGAGTTTAAAATAGCAGACAACCAGGAGCACGACGAAAGCTCAGAGCAAATAGCACTGCTCTACACGGCCATCAAGCAATTAAACGATATTGAAAAAGCATTAGTATTTCTATATCTCGAAGATAAAAACTACAGAGATATCTCTGAAACACTAGGAATAAGTGAAGTGAATGCGCGAGTGAAAATGAACCGAGTGAAAACAAAACTTTCTAATTTAATAAATCCATAATATGGATCAACTAGAACAACTTAAACAACAATGGACAGCGAGCGATGGCTCGTATCCAAAATACTCAGCAGGTCAACTTACGGGGTTTATTGCAAAACGCTCCAGTAGTATTGTTAAATGGCTATTTTATATAGCGCTTATTGAATTTGGAATTTTCGGTTTGTTAACAATTCTTATGTATGATACGGAGAGCCAGCAACACAGTAAAGAGATTGCTGGAGAGCTTTTTTACTATGGTTCCTTTGTTTTGCACTATGTAGTGATAATGGGATTCATTTATCTTTTCTACAAGAATTATAAAAATATTGATGCCGAACAACCTACACGCAGCCTCATGAAAAATATCCTCAAGACCAGACGCACCATGAAGTGGTATATATGGTACAACTTAGGCTACATCATGATTTTTACCGTCGCGCTTTCCATTCTTATGTTGTTAAACGACCCGAGCATTACAAAAATGACAGAAGAGCTCCACGTTAAAAATATGACAACATTTAATGTAGCGTTTGTAGGTATAGCCGTTGCTATTGCTGCGGTTATGTGTGGTGTGTTCTACTTAGTTTACAGTCTTATCTACGGTATTTTACTGCGCAGATTGAATAAAAACTACGAGGAGCTGAAGAAAATGGAAGTCTAATGAATGACTAATGTCTAGTGTCTAATGATTATTGCTGTTGCTGATTGTTAACTGTAAGCAGATAGCTTTTTATTCCCGCATTAAGATTTGCGAAAGAATAAAATCTTGAGGTTGCTATAATACTTTTCGAAACGTATTTTTGAAACCAAACGCACAGTTAAAATTCATTAAAGCTATCCACATATGACAATCTACATTTCTATCGCGTTTGCATTCCCCTATTAAAGTTTCACTTGATTTTCCAAGGGGAAGACTTAAGTCTGCCCCTTGGAAAATAAGAATGGGTAGATAGCAAGGACAAGGAATTTAATGCTCTTTCCAAAAATAAATATTTCGTAGTCGCTGAAGATTAAGCATTGCAATATGCTACGTTTTCAAAGCTAAACATTATGCCCCTTGGAAAAAGTACACAAAAAAAGGCGCTCATTTCTGAACGCCTTTTTTGTGAAGATAAAAGTCTCTTAAAATTTGTAACCCAAGGAAAAATGTACTGTTGCAATGCGCTCACTGTTTGTGAAGTCTATATTGTCCACAGTATCTGTAAGGCCGTAGGCCATAGAAACTTTTGCGAATACACCCATATCCAAATCATAACCGAAACCGCCTGTTACAGCAAAATGGCTATTAACACGATCTTTAATAGTTCGCGCCTCACCGTCGTCTATAGTTTGTTCTATTTTGGTTATAAAACCCACTTGTGGTCCACCGTGAATGCTTAGTCCTTTGGTGACATAATATTTTGCCTGTACCGGTAGGTTAATGTTCGTGTACTTAATATCTACATCTTGGTTTCCTATTTGAAATGCTTCGCCTTCTTCAGAATACGCAAGTGAAGTTTCCCAAGACCATTTTTCGTTCATCGGAAACTCTGCAATGACACCTACGTGAAAACCAGGACGATTTTCACTGAAACCATCGCCACCTAGGTTGTTTATTTTAGAAACGTTGTAACCTGCAATGATACCGTAAGAATTGTCTTGTGCTATTGCAGTACTAGCTGCAAATAAAACTGCTATTGATAATAAAAATGTTTTCATAGTTTAAGTTTAGTGGATTCAAATATATAATTTTAAGTTTAAATGGCTGACAAACTGCTCATCCAATTCCAAAATAGGCTAACTAATATACTTCCAAAATCCTTTTTTGGATTGTAAAAAGGACATTACCCTAAGAACTCCTTCATTTTCTGGCTGCTCTAACTTCGGGTCTGTATTTAGTAAGTCGATAGCGGCTTCCCGTGCTGCATACAGTATATCTGTATCCTTTACAATATCAGCGATGCGCAGGGCCATGATACCACTTTGCCGTGTGCCAGTCATATCACCAGGACCACGTAGTTGCAGGTCAACTTCGGCAATTTTAAAACCATCGGTCGTGGCGACCATGGTTTCTAGGCGTGTTTTTGCCTCTTTACTCAGTTTGTGACCTGTCATGAGTATGCAATAGCTCTGGTCTGCTCCACGTCCTACCCTACCGCGCAGTTGGTGTAATTGGGAAAGTCCGAAACGCTCTGCACTTTCTATAATCATGACACTTGCATTGGGAACATTAACGCCTACTTCTATCACTGTCGTTGCTACCATAATGTGCGTTTTACCACTTACAAAACGCTCCATTTCATAGTCTTTATCTTCAGGCTTCATGCGGCCATGGACGATGCTTACCTGATACTCGGGCAAAGGAAATTCTCTAGAAATGCTCTCAAAACCATCCATTAGGTCTTTATAATCGAGCGTTTCAGATTCTTCTATTAATGGATATACCATGTAAATTTGACGTCCTAGGGCTATTTCTTCTCTGATAAATGAAAACACCGCGAGCCTATTCTTATCGTAACGATGTACCGTTTTAATCTCTTTACGACCTGGTGGCAACTCGTCTATGACCGATATATCCAAATCTCCATAGACACTCATAGCTAGCGTACGCGGAATGGGCGTTGCAGTCATAACCAGAACGTGCGGTGGCAACGTGTTCTTTTTCCACAATTTTGCCCGTTGTGCTACTCCAAAACGGTGCTGCTCGTCAACCACAGCTACACCCAAGTTTTTAAATTTTACTTTGTCCTCTATAAGCGCATGTGTTCCTATTAAAATATTCAAGCTGCCGTCTTCCAGAGCTTCATGAATCACACGTCTATTCTTCGTCTTCACAGAGCCTGTTAAAAGCGCTATCTTAATACCTGTATCGGCAAGAAGTTCCTGAACGCCTGCGTAATGTTGTTGTGCAAGAATTTCTGTAGGTGCCATGATACAGGACTGAAAGCCATTATCAATAGCAAGCAGACAGGTGAGCACTGCAACGATGGTTTTTCCAGAACCTACATCGCCTTGCAGCAAGCGGTTCATGTGTGCTCCTGTACCCATGTCTGCACGTATTTCTTTTACCACGCGTTTTTGTGCTCCCGTAAGTTCAAAGGGTAAATGATTATTATAAAAGTCATTAAAATGCGCACCTACTTCTTCAAAGTCATAACCTTTTATGCGTGTTTTGCGCATTCTGTTTTGATGCAACAGTTCCATTTGAATAAAGAACAGTTCCTCAAACTTGAGTCTGTAAAGTGCTTGCTGTAAAGACTCGTTGCTATCTGGAAAATGCACTTGAAACATGGCCGTATTCTTATCTACAAGCGACTGTGATTGCATGATGCCAGCTGGTAAGGTCTCTGTAAAACTACCGCGTATCTCGCTGTATAATTGCTGCACGCAACGCACCATGAATTTGTTGGTGATTTGGCGTTTTGTGAGCTGTTCTGTTGACGGATAAATGGGTGTCATCGCACTTTGCTTGCGCGCTCTGTGCTCTTTGTAGAGTTCCATGTCTGGATGCGCCATATTAAAGGTATTGCCAAACTTGCCTATTTTCCCAAAAACTACGTAATACTCATTCAGCTTTAAGGAATCCTTAAAATATTTCTGTGACTTAAACCACACCAGTTCCATTTGTCCCGTGTCGTCTAAAAACGTCGCTACAAGTCGCGAGGTTTTACCCGTTTCCACCGTTTTTATATGCACAATCTTTCCTATAATTTGCACGTGAGCAGCGTCAGGAACGAGTTGGCCTATTTTGTAATACTGCGTTTTATCTATGTATCGGTTTGGGAAAAAGTTTGCTAGGTCACCATAAGTTTCCAGACCTAATTCTGCACGCAACAGCTTTGCCTTTGCAGGGCCTATACCTTGCAGGTAATCGATAGGTGTATGAAGAAAGTTTGTGGGCACTGCGCGATTTTAAGACAATTCAAAAATACGAAGGATTTTGGGATGGGGAATGTGGGATTGGGAATGTGGCTTTTTTGGGAATGTGGCTTTTTTGGGAATGTGGCTTTTTTGGGATGAGGAATGTGGGATGTAGGATGAGGTGTGCGGAACTTGGAACTTATCCCATCCCAGCCTTCCCTGAGGGAAGGAGCTTAACTGTGTGCAAATAACATCATTTCATCCCAAAGTTGATTTGCTAATTAAGTGTTCATTTTTGGGATTTGGAATTTGAGATTTGGAATTTGAGATTTAGAATTTTTCCCCTTAACGCTTAATAACAGATTGTAGGGAACATGTTATTTATCAAGCGGTATGACTTTTGTACCTTGCAACCTCTATGAAAAAGACCTTTTTTGCCCTCATTACAATTTCGTTAAGTGCGGTATCCATCGCCCAAAACTCTCCATCTCAAATCGACAAGGTTGACTTCACTAAGGCAACTGTAGACCTGTTTGTCAACCAGCAATCCACCATCATAAGCGGTACGATTACCTACGAGTTTGACATTCTTAAAGATACCGATTCTATTTTTCTGGACGCAAAGAACATTACCCGTTACAGCACCTTACTAGACGGTACGTTTACAAACTCAAATCTTGAAAAGGAAATGATTGTGGTGAAATCCCGCTTTCGCGAAAGCGAACACCATACGCTCCTACTGGAATTTTCTACAGACCCGACCAAAGCACTTTATCATATAGATAGCGATGGTGACGGTGTATGGGAC
>JANQTO010000083.1 GCA_030731685.1 Nonlabens sp. | reverse complement strand
TGCCATGGTCGTTATTTTAATTGCCTGCGTTGCTGGTAAGGCCTCATTGCGCTTCACAGTTTCAGACACCACATTCCTTGTTATATCCACAAAAGCATTTGAAACTGCTGTGTTTTCTTGCATCGCAGCTGGGTGACCTACGTCTCCGGCTTCACGTATGCTTTGTACAAGTGGTAATTCTCCTAAAAATGGAACACCTAAATCTGCAGCGAGGTGGCGAGCACCGTCTTTACCAAAAATATGGTACTTGTTCTCAGGCAATTCTGGTGGCGTGAAATAAGCCATGTTTTCTATTATTCCTAGTACGGGAACGTTGATGCTTTCTTGCAAAAACATCGCGACGCCTTTGCGGGCATCGGCTAGAGCGACGTTTTGCGGTGTAGAAACTACTACTGCACCTGTAAGTGGCAAGGATTGCATGATACTTAAATGAATATCACCTGTTCCTGGAGGCAAATCCACAACAAGAAAATCAAGGTCACCCCAAGCAGCGTCAAAAATCATTTGGTTTAATGCTTTTGCAGCCATAGGACCACGCCATACAACGGCCTGATCTGGACTTGTAAAAAAGCCTATGGAAAGTATCTTAACTCCATAACTTTCTACAGGTTTCATTTTAGACTTTCCATCTACGGTAACTGACAAAGGTTTTTCATTGACGATGTCAAACATGATAGGCGCACTAGGTCCGTAGATGTCTGCATCGAGCAAACCTACTTTAAAGCCCATCTTAGAAAGAGTCACTGCTAGGTTTGCACTAACCGTAGATTTTCCCACGCCACCTTTACCAGATGCAACTGCGATGATATTATCAATTCCAGGAATAGGTTTTCCTTTAATTTCTGGAGCTTTGGTGTCAGTTACGGGCGCTTCTACCTTGATATTAACTTTAACCTGTGCTTTTTGATAAACTTGCTGGTGTATCACTTGAAGCACAGAGACCTCTGTTTTTTTCTTTGCTTGTAAGCTGGGGTTGTTAATCGTAATATCTACAATCACCTCATCTGCAAAAACAAGTACATTTTTAACTGCACCACTTTCCACCATGTTTTGACCTTCACCAGGAACTGATATCGTTTCTAGTGCTTTGAGAACGTCTTTCTTTTCTATTTTCATTGTCTTTATTAGAGCTACAAAGATAAAGCGCGAAATCCATAATTAAAAATCATTCTAAATAAAAGACTTTGAAGAATTACAGAAAGGTGATTTGCTAGGGATAGCAGCTGATTTTTAGAAAAATGACCTAAGATTATAGAATATAGAGTATGGACTGTTTTAAGCCAGGAATTGCTTGTCTATTGCCTAAGAAAAAACATAAAGATTTGTGACAAAAGACTTTGCTTTAGCGACTATTTGATACGTTAAAATATGAAGCCACTATTG
>JANQTO010000082.1:2292-6966 GCA_030731685.1 Nonlabens sp. | reverse complement strand
CTTATGTAATGACAAAACCGCAAGAACTATCTTGCGGTTTTATTATTTTTAAGAATGCACGCAACCATTTAGTATTTTGTGCATCTATTAACTACAAAGTGTATTTGAATATGAAAATGAAGTATGTTTTTGGGATATTTGTAATGTTGTTATTATCAACAGCATCATGTAGTTTGCCTGACAATGAAGGTTCGCCTGTTAGCTTTGAAATTGTCAAGATAGTTTCTGTTGAGTTGCCGAATTCTTTTACGCTGGGAGAAACTCATGATATAGTAGTGCGCTATGAAGTGCCGTCTACCTGTCACGTGTTCTCTGGCTTTGAAGTGATTCCTTTACTTAATCAACGCACCGTAAATGTCGTATCTACCGTTATACCTAACGGTAATTGCGTGGACCAGCAACAGGTATTTGAAGAGCAGGTCTACCGTTTTAGGGTAACCAGCAACGGAAGCTACGTTTTCAAATTTTTTACAGGTCTGGATGCAGACGGCATACCAGAATATATAGAACGTGAAGTATTTGTCATAAATTAAATATGTAATTGCTTAAGGTTGGTATTAGATGAAATCATCAAGTCGTGTATTGCAGGTGATTCTAAAGCACAACGGGAACTATACGATAGCTATTCCCGCCAGCTTTACGGTTGCTGTTTAAGATATGCGTCAGGTTATGATGAGGCACAAGATATCTTGCAAGATTCATTCATCACCATCTTCAGTAAGTTAGAGCAGTATAATTTTAAAGGCTCTTTTGAAGGCTGGTGCAAGCGCGTCACCGTAAATACCGCTTTAATGAGGTATAGAGGCACAAAGGTTTATGAACTGATTAATGAGGAGCATTTACAAAGCGACGATGAAGTTGTAGAAGATGATGATAGTATGGGTATAGACCTGTTAATGAAATTCATTCACGAGTTGCCAGACCGGTACAGAATGTGTTTTACGTTGTATGCGATAGACGGTTATAGTCATAGAGAAATTGCAAAAATGATGGAAGTTACTGAGGGCACTTCTAAATCAAACGTTGCCCGTGCTAGGCAACAGCTTAAAGTAGAGATAACAAAATGGCGCTGTAAGAACAGCAGCGCAAGTTAATATGAGTGATAAAAAAAATATAGATAGAATTTTTCAAGAGCGCTTCAAAGATTTTGAAGCTACGCCGCCACCAGCGGCATGGGACGCTATTGAAAAAAACATTTCAGTTCCCCAAAAACCGAAAGGGTTTGTTGTGCCGTTATGGTTGCGCTATTCTGGCATTGCAGTGTTGCTATTGGCAATTTTAAGTTTAGGCAGCATCTATTTTGGTAACGAGGTTGGAGATGACAACGGCAATAAGGTAACTAACAAAATTTCAGTAGAAAAAACAGAAGGTTTAAAAGACAACCAGAATGCAAGAGACAATAGGTTAGAAACTATTGTGGATAATGAGGACAATAATAATGGCGCGGTGCAAGGTGAAAACAGCGCAAGTAGACAAGGAATTGCCTCTCAAGAAAACAATGAAAACACGAACGCTACATCCCATAAAAACCCAATTGCAGGCGGTGGTTCAGTAAATCGAGAAGATAATCTAAGAAAGACAAAAGAAGATAACGGCACTAGCGCATCTAATAAAAACAACAAGCAGAATACCAGTGTTGCACAGAGAGCAAATACTAATCAAGATCCTAATATTAACAGCCAGGTCGGCTCTAGTAATGTGGCAAATGCTGCTAATAAAACCGATAGCGAAAACACCGTTAATCCTATCAATACAGCATTGAATAATGCAATAGGCGTAAATAAGGTGAGCAGTAATAATGCTGACAGCCCTAATTTAAAACAACAACCTAGCTTAGACGCATTACAAAACCAAATTCAAGGCATTGCTTCACAAACGCAAATAACCAAGAGAGACGAGCTCTCAGCGGTAATCTCACAAGCAAGCACTATCGATCAAGATAGCAGTGAAACAAAAACAGTCGATCTTACGGAAGTTGCTGCAAGCGAAAAAGACGACTCGCAAGAAGATGAAACAATACCGTTTAAGAAAAGCTGGAGCGGTACGCCGGTCATAGGACCTGTGTATTCCAGTAGTTTGGGCGGTTCATCCATAGGTGACAATTTTATTGATAATACAAAAAGCGCTGGGTTCAACGTGAGCTATGGAATTTTAATAGGTTACAACGTGGCTCCTAGACTTGCTGTAAGAACAGGTGTGCACCAAGTAAACATGAGCTATACCACACAGGACATTACCTACGGTGTTGATGTGGACGTCGCGACGACAGCTCCGTTAGCATTTAATCGGCAAGCGGTGACAGACATAGGTGTGCCATTTAATACGGACGTTTTTTCACAAGAACTCGTAAGTGATGGAAACAATTTTAACGGACTGTCTGGAGAGCTATCACAGCGTTTAGCTTATGTAGAAGTACCACTAGAAGTGAGCTATAGGCTTATAGATCGCAAGATAAGTTTAAACCTTACCGGCGGTATGAGCGCATTATTTCTTACAGATAATAGCGTTGCAGTTTTTGACGGTGCTAAACGTCTAGACCTGGGTGCCGACTCAAATTTCAATGACTTTCACCAAAGCGCAAATCTTGGCCTAGGCCTCGGTTATAAGTTTTCTGACAAACTTGGCGCGATGATTGAACCTGTATTTAAATATCAATTGAACACATTAAAACGCGATGTTGCCGACTTCAGACCCTATAATCTTGGTTTGTACACAGGCATCACGTTTACCTTCTAGCTTGTAGATTGCCATTGCAAGGTCTACTAGTGAATATGAAAAAGAAAGAAGTTGAGGTTGGTTAAGTTTACTCAATGGATTGCGATGAAAAAGATGAAAACCGTTCCAGTGCCATGGAGCGGTTTTCTATTTTAAATCATTTTCGAGCGCAGTTAAGATGGTCGTTCTTACGCTTTCGCGAAAGCGTGCTTTATCACCTAAAACCGTCATTCCTACAGTCTCTATCGCTTGATGAGTATGAGCGCGCATGCGGCCAGGTGAACCTTTAAAAAAGTCAAAAGGGAATCGTTTTTTGTTGTCAAATAAAGTGACGGGCATCACCGCAATCTGGTGTTCTATCGCCAGACGGAAGGCGCCGTCCTTAAAACTGTCCAGCAATACATTTTCATCTTCAGTAACGCCGCCTTCTGGAAAAATACAAATACTCACGCCACTTTTTAAACGAGCACTCGCACGGTCAAAAACCGCTTTTCTACTGCGTGCATTACTTCTATCGACCAGAATATTTGTGCGTTTGTAAAAGAATCCAAACAGCGGAATCTTAGCAAGCTCAGCCTTGCCTACAAATACAAACGGGTTTTTTGCTATAATCAACATCATCATGATGTCTGTCATACTCGTGTGGTTTGCAACGAGCATGTAACTCTTACCTTTAATCATAGGTTCCTCTCGAGTAATGCTGGGCCAGAAACCCATGCCGTACAATATAAATGCAGACCAGAACCGTGCAATAGCAAAAAATAATGGATACCATCTTTCTTTAAGAACACTAATAAAAATAACAGGAAAAAGTACCAAAATAGGTATCGCCATCAGTACGTAGAACCATATTCGGTAAAGGGTAGTTAATATGTAGCGTAACCATTTCAAGTTCGTAAAAATAGCGTCTTTTTAGTTGCTCGTGCTATTTTAAATCCATTACTGCTATCTCACCTGTTGTAATTACCTTTGCATTACATTAAAATAGCACATGGCACGAGTACTTACAGGCGTTCAATCTACAGGCACACCGCATTTAGGGAATTTATTAGGAGCAATCATTCCAGCAATTGCAATGGCAAACAGCGATAAAAACGATGCCTACCTTTTCATTGCAGACATGCACTCGCTTACCCAAATCAAAGACGGCGCACAGCTGCGCGCAAATACCTATGCAACAGCAGCAGCATGGCTTGCATGTGGTTTAGACACAGACCGCACGACTTTTTACCGTCAGAGTGATATACCGCAGGTAACGGAACTGAACTGGTATTTAAATTGTTTTTTTCCATTCCAGCGTCTTACCCTTGCGCATAGTTTTAAGGACAAGGCAGATAGGTTGGAAGATGTAAATGCTGGACTGTTTACATATCCTATGCTTATGGCAGCAGACATATTGCTCTACGATGCTGAGGTTGTTCCTGTAGGAAAAGACCAGTTGCAGCATATAGAAATTACCAGAGATGTCGCAGGTCGTTTCAATAACGCAATGGGTCAAACACTCATAGAACCACAAGCCGAAATTCAAAAAGATTCCATGCTCGTTCCTGGAACAGATGGAGAAAAGATGAGCAAGTCCCGTGGTAATTTCATCGATATCTTTCAAGCAGACAAGCCACTGCGTAAGCAAATCATGTCTATAGAAACAGACTCCACACCACTAGAAGACCCTAAGAATACCGAAACCTGTAATGTGTTTGCACTTTATAAATTGCTGGCGAGCGATGAGCAACTTGAAGCAATGCGCGCAAATTATGCCTTAGGCGGTTACGGCTACGGTCATGCAAAACAGGCCTTGTTTGAGTTAATATGTACCCGTTTTGAAACCGAACGAGCACGTTTTAATCACTTTATGGAAAACAAGCACGAGATAGATGCTGCTCTAGAAGCTGGGGCTGTAAAGGCTCGTGAAGTTGCAAATGCAACCCTTGTACGTGTAAGGGAGAAGTTGGGGTATTA
>JANQTO010000082.1:0-2192 GCA_030731685.1 Nonlabens sp. | reverse complement strand
CTTTTAATTTCTAGGGCTATGATGTCCAGCATTTCCTTTTCGTTGCTTTTGAGGTAGCGATACACTTCTTTTTCTGGGTCTGTGAGTTCTACAAAAAGCTGTTTTTGAACAGCAGTGTTGCGTTCTTGCCAGCCTAGTATATATGGAATGTCTGCAGCGGTGGTGAGCATGTGTGCTTTAGATTGTTTGATAAGTGCATTACAGCCTGCGGCATATTTGTCGTTCACGCGACCAGGCACGGCAAACACCTCGCGGTTGTAGCTGTTTGCAAGCTCAGCAGTGACGAGTGAGCCGCCTTTATCTGCACTTTCTATGACGACGGTTGCTTCACTTAATCCTGCAATAACCCGATTGCGACCTAAAAAGTTTTTACGGTCAAAGGTGTCTGTAGACCAAAAGTCACTTATAAAGCCACCGTTTTCCATCATCTCTTTATTATGAGCTTCGTGGTTGCGCGGGTAGGTTTGGTTGAGTCCATGCGCCATCACGGCTATGGTTTGCAAACCATGTTGAATAGCTAACTTATGTGCGAGAATATCGACACCATAAGCATAACCGCTTATAATAATGGGTTTGAGTGGCGCGATTTCGGCGATGAATTTTTCTAGAAATGCTGCTCCATAACTGGTTATTTGTCGCGTACCTACGATGCTTAAGGTGTATGGATTCTCTAGATTGATTTTCCCTTTTTCAAAAAAGATGATGGGACTATCCACGCAGTATTTAAGACGTTCTGGATAATCATCATTATAGTAAACACGTGTGGTAATATTGTTTTTATTAATAAACTCGAGCTCGCCTTTTGCACGTTCAAAGAGCTCAGGAATCTTTATAAACTGTGATTTTTTCTCGCCGATACCTTCTACGGCAGCGATTTCTCGCATGGATTGTTTGAAAACATCCTGCGCACTGCCGAAGGTTCTGATAAGCTTCTTTGCCATGATGTCGCCTATGTGCGGTGCTTTTTTGAGCGCAAGCAAGGCTATTAATTCCGCTTCATCCATGCTGGTGTTTGCATTCATATTATTCAAATATAAATGGGTTTGGGTCTAGGATAACATCTTCAAAAGCATCGAGTTGTTCTGGTGCAAGTACACCCACAAAATCGCCTTTAAAATCCAGCATGCTGGTCATAAGTTGAAAATGTAAATGTGGTGAGTAACCACCATTTTCTTGTGGAGTTCCTAGGGTTGCAATTTGTTCGCTTTCGCGAAAGCGTAACCCTACAGACCAACCTGCCATATCACTTATAGCAAGATGACCGTACAAACTGTACAGTTTTTTACCTTGAAAATCGTGTTCTAGAATTACTGTTGGGCCATAATTCCCAGCGTCGTCATTATGTGCAAAACTGTGGATGGTGCCGTCCATAAACGCGTGAACACTGGTGCCAGCAGGTGCCCACAGGTCTATGCCCATGTGCGTATCGCGCACCGCACCATCTTGAAAACGGGCAGACCTGCGGTATAAAGCACGCTGTTCTAAGTAACCACCATGCGCTACATACCGATTGGTTTCTTTACGTTTCTCTGCTAAATACTGCTCGAATGTTGGGATATCACTTACATCGTTTGCATCCCAAAATGCATTTTTGACCGATAAATCAATAGGGAAATAGCCACGCGCACCTAGCGATGGGTCTATTAGATGGTGCTTAATCATTAAAAAGTCATTTCAGGTATTTCACCGTCGATGATTAACGTGCCTTCGGTTGCAGCTTGAATTTCTTCAACGCTCACACCAGGCGCGCGTTCCAGTAATTTGAAACCAGCATCGGTCACCTCAAGAACGGCTAGATTAGAAACTACTTTGTTGATACAGTTCACGCCAGTAAGTGGTAGAGAACATTTCTTAAGAAGTTTTGATTCACCTTCACGGTTTGTGTGCATCATGGCAACGATAATGTTCTCGGCACTTGCGACGAGGTCCATTGCACCACCCATACCTTTAACCATTTTACCAGGGATTTTCCAGTTTGCGATATCACCGTTTTCTGAAACCTCCATTGCTCCTAAAATGGTCAAATCTACATGTTGCCCGCGTATCATTCCAAAGCTCATGGAACTATCAAAAAAACTCGCGCCTGGCAATGTAGTAATGGTTTGTTTTCCTGCATTTATAACGTCTGCATCTTCTTCACCTTCAAACGGAAATGGTCCCATGCCCAGCACACCATTCTCTGACTGAAACTC
>JANQTO010000081.1 GCA_030731685.1 Nonlabens sp. | reverse complement strand
TTAAATGTAGTAGGGTCAGAGCCTACAGACCACTCTTGTATAAGGTTTCCAACACCACCAGATATACCACCTACTTGAACAGGTTCATTTGCGGCACCTGCTAAGTCCGTTATTTCTATTTGTTGAAACGTAACGTTACCGCCTATGTTCCATGAGGTATTTTCTGTTTCCAAAACCTTTATGTTTACGCTAGTTTCAATACCTCTACTTAGTGTGGAACCTGCGTTTTGTATGCTAAAGTTGGCCAAGGACCCAGCGGGAAGTGGACCGTTCACTAAAAGGTCTGATGTTTCTCTATAAAAGGCATCGACACTACCAGTAACGCGGTCGTCAAAGAAACCTAGGTCTATACCTGCGTTCCACTGATCTGTGGTTTCCCAAACAAGATCTGTTGAAAATTGTGGTCTTATAGGGTCTATGAAACGGTCTCCAAATTGAATAGACGCACCAGGTTCAGCTTGAGTAAAAGTCGGGATGAATATAAAGTTCACGGGTATCTCCTGTTGTCCAGTTTGTCCAAAACTACCTCTTAATTTTAATTGGGAAATAAAATTGCTGTTTTGAATAAAATCTGTGTTTGTTAACTTTATAGCTGCTGAGGCTCCAAAAAAGTTTGCCCATCTATTTTCTTCTGAAAATCTAGAGCTTGCATTTCTAGAGTAACTACCTGAAACCACGTATAAGTCGTTTATATCAAATGATGCTCTCGCAAATTGCGTAGCAATCCAGTTTACATCAGGAGTAGAACGGCGCTGTACGAGCTGGCCTGTAGAACGGTCTAGGTCTGTATTGAAACTACGTCTGTAAAAATCTTGATAACTACCACCTAATGTTAGCTCCATATCTGTAGCTATACTTTCTATATTTTTTTTGTAGTCAAAACGGCCGTCAAGTAACTGGTTTCTTCTTATTCCATTACTAAAGCCTCGCCCTGCAAAACGTGCACCTGCACCAGAATTAGGGTCTACACGGTAATAAGAGTCGAACTCATTGTAATCAACACCTGCGTTTCCAGTAAAACTTAGGCCTTCCACGGGTAACTTATAGGTTGCATTAAGGTTAACACGCGCTTGTCTGTTGTCCAGTTCACTGTCTAAGCTGTTAAGGAGACCTACAGGATTGCGTGGTGCATTAGGTTCCGGCCCAGTACTGTTGGTAAATTCAAAGAAACCGCCAAAAGCGTTGTTGCCGCTAAATATAGGCTGCGTAGGATCGAATAACACCGCAGCACCTATAGCTCCGCTATCAGCATTCCTGATTTCTTCATTTGCAAACTGCGACGTAAATGTTAATTTCAAGTCATTATTAAGCAGTTTTTGAATAACATTCACACCTAAACTAGTTCTCTCATATCCAGATTTAAGCAGTGTACCATTTTCATTGTTGTATCC
>JANQTO010000080.1 GCA_030731685.1 Nonlabens sp. | reverse complement strand
AAGCAAACGGTGTAAACAACCTCGCCATGCTCGTGCTGGACGTGCAAACGAACAGCGTCGCGGCTTACGTTGGTAATGCACCTACGACCGTAGAACATCATAAAGACGTGGATATTATTACCGCACCGCGCAGTACAGGCAGCGTTTTAAAACCCTTCTTGTACGCAAGCATGCTCGATAATGGTGAGCTACTACCGCATAGCCTGGTGGCTGACATTCCAACAACCATAAATGGCTTCACGACTGAAAATTATGACCGCACCTATGACGGCGCTGTGCCAGCATCTAAAGCACTATCCAAATCGCTCAATGTTCCTGCGGTACGCATGTTACAATCGCACGGTGTACCTAGATTTTACAACAAGCTACAAACTTTAGGATTATCAGACATCAATCGTGGTGCAAGTACTTACGGTCTGAGCCTTATTATAGGCGGTGGTGAAAGCAGTTTGTGGGATATGTGCAACGCATATCTAGGTATGGCCGCTACCCTTCAAACATTTACAAAATCAAGCAGTTTGTATGATAAAGAAGTCATGAACAAGTTGCACTATGCGGCTATGGTTGGCACTGAAAAATACGAATCCAAAAAATCTGTATTGCAAGCAGACAAGGTTGTTTACGGAGCAGGCGCCATTTACAGCACCTTTGAAGCGATGAAAGATGTCAACAGACCAGAAGGTGAAGAGATATGGCATTTTTTTAATCCGAATAGGGCGATTGCTTGGAAAACAGGAACTAGTTATGGGAATAGAGATGCTTGGGCTATAGGCGTTACACCTAGATATGTCATAGGCGTTTGGACAGGCAATGCCGACGGTGAAGGCCGTGCCGAAATGACCGGAATAGATAGCGCAGCTCCAGTGCTTTTTGACTTATTCAATAGATTGCCTACAACCAACTGGTTTGCAAAACCCTTTGACGATATGCTCGAAGTACAGGTTTGTGAGCAGTCTGGATACCTAGCAACTGAACTTTGTACCAAAATAACCCAATGGATACCTGCCGTGGGCGAGCGTTTTGAGCCGTGTCCCTATCACGAACTTATAAACTTAGATACCACAGGAACATCACAAGTCACTGCCGACTGTGAAGCTATCACCAGTATGCGACCAACGCCATGGTTTACACTGCCACCGGTGATGTCTTATTACTATACGAGGTCACACCCTAGCTATACTTCAAAGCCTGTGTTTAGAGAAGATTGCACTCCAGCAACCACCAGAATCATGCAATTTATACGACCTAAACACAACACCACTATTACTACAACTCGCGATATCGCTGGTAAACAGAATGATGCTATTTTTGAACTTGCGCATCAAAATCCAGAAAAAAAGGTGTTTTGGTATATGGATTCTAAATTTCTAGGAGAAACCAGAACATTTCATGAA
>JANQTO010000079.1 GCA_030731685.1 Nonlabens sp. | reverse complement strand
GTCTGCAACTTCTAACTCTGAACTTTGAACTCTGAACTTGACAAGAGCTCCTACAGATTTCCCTATCCAGTTGCGTTGAATTTCTTTAATAGATTCTGTCCAGTCTACGGTTTCTAGGTCGTTAAGCAATCGCTCAGCATAAGCACTAATGCGCATCATCCACTGGCGCATTTTTTTACGTTCTACGGGATGCCCGCCACGTTCCGAAACACCGTTCACAATCTCGTCATTTGCAAGTACGGTTCCCAGCGCTGGACACCAGTTTACCTCGGTATCGGCTAGAAAAGTAAGACGGTAATCAAGCAGTATTTTTTGCTGTTCTGCATCGGTAAAAGCGTTCCACTGTGCGGCTGTAAAGGTTGGTAAATCGTCGTCGGTTGCAGCGTTTATGTTGCTTGTTCCGCTTTCGCGAAAGCGAACTACCAACTCACTTATAGGTCTTGCACGGTCTTCACTTTTATCATACCAGCTATCAAACAGCATGATAAAAATCTCTTGCGTGTACTTGTAATAATCTGGTGATGAAGTGCGTACCTCTCGTGACCAGTCAAAACTGAACCCGATGCGGTCCATTTGCTCCCGATACCTCGCGATATTTTCCTGTGTGGTAATCGCTGGATGTTGCCCGGTTTGAATCGCATACTGCTCTGCCGGTAACCCAAAACTGTCGTAACCCATAGGGTGCAACACGTTAAAACCCGTGTGGCGCTTGTACCTGGAAACGATGTCGCTGGCGATATACCCTAGCGGATGCCCGACGTGCAGCCCAGCACCACTGGGATACGGGAACATGTCTAGTGCATAAAATTTAGGCTTGCTAGAATGGTCTGCGGCTTTAAAGGTCTCGTTTTGAGCCCAAAATTGTTGCCATTTTGCTTCTATTTCTAGGTGTTTGTAATGCGACATCGTGTTTTTTATGAGGTAATTAAGGGGCAAAAATAACCTGTTTACAACAAAGCCGAAACTTATAGCGTTGTTATTGCGAGCAGCACGCAGAGTTTGTTATTTTTGTTTATTATTCTAACCTCGTAAAAGTCCTATGGCTTCATCATCAAATTATCAAAAACGAAGATTGTTCAGCTCCTACTTTTGGGTAGTGGTCAGTGTATTCTTAGTTTTGTTTATGCTAGGCCTGCAAGGCTTTTTCCTGTTAAACAGTAAAAACCTCGCCGATTATTTTAGAGAGCAGGTTCCCATGAGTATCTACTTTAAGGATACTGCCAAAGATGTCGAAATGCGCCAGCTAGAAAAGACATTACAAATGGCATCGTATACCAAAACAGCCACTTTTGTAAGTAGCGATGAAGGAGCACGCAAGCATAAAGAAAGTCTGGGTGAGGATTTTGTAGAAAAACTGGACGGTTTTAATCCATTACCGAACTCCATAGACGTACGAC
>JANQTO010000078.1 GCA_030731685.1 Nonlabens sp. | reverse complement strand
CGCATGGACGGCAAGGTGATTCATTTTGCAAACAAAAAAATCCTAGACCTTACTGATGAGGAATCACAATATTTCTTAGATGTGACTGGCGCGAGAGCCATATCGGGTTACGGTTTTCATTCCGAAAGCGTGAGTAGCGCCTTTACCATAGACCGCATGTTCTTCAGCTTGTTTTATGAAAACGACGATTTGAAAGAAGTGGTAGAGCGATTGTTTTACAAGCAATACAAACTCTGTAAACTGCTGGATTTTAGATTGTATTACTAGAAATTAGGTTCTTAAAATCACGATTTGAGCTCGTTCAACTCGGCAGCGGCACATTTCTCCTTGGCATAGGTATAGCCCTGTTTCCACCAGCTTTTCATGAGTTTCTTATTAAAAATAAGTGAGTTTTCGGTAAGCTTAGATGGTGTGTAGAATAAATTAAGGCTTACATTTTCCCTCGCAACGGCGGCAAGTTTTCCTTCGACAATATTATGGCGCTCGGTCTGGTCCATCATAAAACTGAGTAGGTTAAGTAACAATGAAAACGGATTTCTTCCCAACACCTTTTTGTATTCCATGTTTTCGCTCTCTAAAATCACGGCATCTATCTCTGTTGCGCCTCTTCGTATCGCTTCTCTAATAGGCACCAGACAACCAAAACCGCCGTCGGCATATTCATAACCGTCCTTTTCTACCAGGCTCATGAATGGTGCAAAATTGCAGGAAATCCATATCCATTCCATAAAATCGTCGTAGTCAAAATCTTTGATAGATTTATATTCCACCACATTCTTTGTAAGATTAGACACGGTAACCACCAGGTCTGTGACAGATGCCTTAGCAAGTTCAAAATCTGCTGGGGTAATATTTTTGCGTATAAGCTTTCTCAGATTTTTGCTTTCGCCAAAGGTGCGTTTGCGCTTAACAAATTGCCATAAAGAATTTAAGTAATTAATCCCTACATATTCCCTGTTGCCTTCTTTTCTTATGGTAAACGGGTTCACACTGTATATATCATGCTGCTCCACGCTGGTATAGATATCGTAGAGTTTATTTAAATCGCCAGTTGCCAGATGTGGTAACAGCAAACTTCCTGTAGACGTACCTAGAAATAGGTCATATTTATGTTGCTGTTCACGTATTAAATAATGTGCAACGCCACCGGCATACGCGCCTTTACTACCACCACCAGAAATTACAAGTGCTCTCATGCTTCTAAAATAGGGAATTACATGCTTACCTCATGTCAGGTATTTTAAATTTCTAACAGCACGTGAGCCACTATGGCTATGAACATCTATTGATAACTACCTGTATGCTTTCATTCCCAAAAACTCCCTAAGACGATTTGTTCCGTTTTTATATGGAAGAAAGATATTTCCTAAACGTTCCCCTGTATTTTTAGATGTAGGTTATACTG
>JANQTO010000077.1 GCA_030731685.1 Nonlabens sp. | reverse complement strand
CTCCTCATCATGCAACCACAGCTCTATTTGTAAATTGTATTTTACCCGTTTTTGCCTGGCGTCTATAGAACGCTTACGTATGTTCCACGATGCAACGTCGTCCATGCGCATATCTACCTTTTCAAATACCTTCTCAAGGATGTGTTCTTCATTTTCTAAATGATGTGGTAATATGGAAATGGGAACGAGGATGCTCATTTGTTGAATGATTAATGGCTAATGTTTAATGTTTAATGCTCGAGGTTAAAAGTCAGAATATGGAATATAGCGTATGGATTGAAGATTTACTATGGCTAAGTTCTAATTAACATATTGAACGCTTCTTGTTTGAACTGATACCATGCATTATTAGAAGCAAAAGCAATTGCTGTTACGACTGCTATCTTACTTGTTGTATTTTTTATTTTTTCCAGTACCAGAAACCAGTTTAAATAATTTTGTAAATATTTAGTAGCCACTCCATTAAAGGATTCCATGAACTTTCTAAGTCGCATATCCATATTATTTACGTTTTGCACATGGTAGACTTTATCTACAGCTCGCTGACCTTTTGAGGCGTTAAATTTTTTATGTGATAGCTCTACCGATTTTGCAAATGCAGTATAGCTTCTATGAGAATCACTACAAAGGACTTCGGCTTTATCTAGTTTACCTTGTAAAGCGTTGTCTAAATCTTGTTTGCTTATGCGTCCTTTTGTTGCAACTCTAAAATCCTTGTTACCTGTGCGGTCGCATGTGGCTATAACGGCTACTTTTTCGTCGCTCACGCCAGCATTAGTAGCTTTCTGTCCTCTCTTGCGTGGTTTCCTATCTAAATTGCGATTTCCCTTTTCGGAATAAGCAAAGAAAAGGTCGTCACTCTCTACAATACCCAAAAACTGCTCAGGAGCAACCTCTGAAAAAGAAGTTAGTAGCTTATGACGCCAGTCAAATGATGTTTGTAAGGAAATACCAGTTTGTTTTGCACATTTTCTTATGCTGTAACCAGATAGCAAACAATATAGGTAAGCACCCAGCTTGTCTTTCTTCTTAATATTGTACCAGAATTTACCAGTAGTCTGGCTAAAATACTTTCTACAGCTTTTACAAGCATAGCGTTGAACATTGTTGAGTGTGCCATTTGCACGTATTTGAGCAGAACTACAATGTGGACAACTAGTTGCTTTTGTCTGTCCAGTATCACTCAAAACATCAACTTGTAGTGTTAATGAGAGTAAGGATGAAACGATTTCCTGCTGTTGAACTGCGGTGCAATTCACAAAGTAATCTTTAAAATCTAAGGGTATCATATAAGTAATTAATTAGAGTAAATATAACACATTTACATTAGAACTCAGCCTAAATGATTAAAGTCTAATGATTAATGTTAAATGTGGCATTTATAAGTTTCAAGCTTATTTTTTTG
>JANQTO010000076.1 GCA_030731685.1 Nonlabens sp. | reverse complement strand
ACGTCATTTGCACCGTTGTTAAACTTATTAATGTCTGAGGATTCTTGCCAAGTGCTCATAGAGTTGTTAAAAGCAATGATAATGCTATCTACCTGTTTTGTAATTTCTAGTGGCGACTCGCTAAACGCTTTTATGGAGTACGTAGTTCCTATTGCGTTTCCTACAAACTCTTGAGCAATGGGACCTTCAGGTTTATTTTCTTTACAAGCCATTACAAAAAGTATGGCAGCAACTGCAACTATTTTTTTCATTTGATTTCTATTAAGCCCGCATAATTTACTATATAGTCCTGATCTTGATGCATAGGCATTTCATAATCTGCAGCGTTTGCAAGACCTACACCAGCGTAGTACGTTCGCGCTTTATATTTTATGGCATGGTCACGCATTTGATTGAGCAGTTTCTCATCATAATGTACTGGATTATCTGGGTAGCGTACCGCACGAACGATTACAAAATGCAGATATTTATTTTTAAGTGCCACAAATTGTGGGTCTTTTTTAGGTTTGGAATTAACGGCCAGAAACTCGAAGCCTTCCTCTTCCATTTCTTTACCTACGATGTTCATCGCGATATTATGCAGCTCTTGATCTGTAAACGGTGTCATAGATACAAAAATAAGCACTACGAGCGTATTAAGAACTATGGTCTACATAGCTAAACCGTTTATAAATATTATATTTAGTGCATAAATTATTTGAATGCGCTCACCACTTATTATCGCATACCTAGCAGCAATATGTCTGGCATCCTGCACACCCAGAACAACGTTAAATAAAACACCTAAAACTCCCGTAGATTATGTTAACACCTTTATAGGAACTGGTGGTCATGGCCATACCTATCCGGGAGCTACATTACCCTTTGGCATGATGCAGTTGAGCCCAGACACCAGGCTAGACGGTTGGGACGGCTGCAGTGGCTACCACTATACAGACAGTCTTGTGTATGGTTTTTCACATACCCATTTAAGTGGAACCGGTGTGAGCGATTATGGCGATATTCTTTTAATGCCATCTAAACGAAATATAACCAACAACGGCGCAAACGGTGAGCCAGGCTACCGCTCTAAATTTTCTCACGATAAGGAAAAAGCTAGCCCTGGATATTATGAAGTTTTTCTAGAAGACCCAAAGGTACAGGTGCGCCTTACAGTAAAAGAACGTTCAGGAATGCACGAATACACCTATGAAAGTGCTCAAAACCAATACCTAATCATAGACCTAGAGCATCGCGATGAATTACTGGACCACGATATGATTATGGAAAGCGCTACGGAACTTTCTGGTTACAGGCACTCAAAAGCATGGGCAACAAATCAGCAGCTTTTTTATTACATGAAGTTTTCAAAGCCAGTAAAAGACTGGGACAAACAATATGATTCCATACCTACAAAACGAGCTTTAC
>JANQTO010000075.1 GCA_030731685.1 Nonlabens sp. | reverse complement strand
CTTCTTACCTGAGAAAACTATTATTATTATGAGAACCCTATTCTTTGTACTACTGGCCACATTCGGCATAACCATATCGAGTTGTCAAACCTTCAAAAACAGTGACGCTCCAGAAGTCGTAAAGCAAGCATTTAAAGCTAAATACCCTAAAGAGAACAAACCCGATTTTGCACAAGACGCACATGGCTACTGGGAAGCCCATTTTAAAAAGAACGGTGAAAAATATCGTGCAGATTTCAATGCAGACGGTTCCTGGATAGAGACAGAGAATAGTATTAAATACAAGTCGTTACCTAAGGCGGTGCGCTATGCTATTGAAAAAGAATTTGGCAACGATGAAATTACAGAGGTCGAACACGTCATGAGCAATGCAAAAGGAGAATTCTATGACGTAGAATTTAAGCGTAAAGGCAAAAACTATGACGTGGAATACCGTAAAGACGGCTCAAAGGTTAACTAAGTAATTGCGCGAGGCTATTTTTAGGAATGTGTAGTTTAAATGTGCAACCTTCACCAAAAGTAGAAGTCACATCAATTTTTCCACCTAATTGCTCAAGTAGTCTGGAAACCGTGGCAAGACCTATTCCAGTTCCCTTGTTTCCATATTTGTCAGACTCACGAGCGGTAGTAAATAACTGAAAAACGGTGCTAATTTTATCCTCTGAAATACCCATGCCATTATCGTGTACCTCAATGTGATAGTCTGTTTCGCTTTCGCGAAAGCAAACTTCTACAATAGTCTGTTTTTTATCATTATACTTAATTGCGTTTGTAATGAGATTGAGTAAAATCTGGTGTAGTGCTTGATCACTACTATAGATAGAAACATCATATTCTGGAGCATAATTTATGACTACAGAATCATCTACTTTACACATGGTAATTAAGTCTTCCATGAGATCAACAAAACTAACATGACTAAAATCAGCATTTGCAAGTTCATCACTTTTATAAAACGTAAGCATACCATCTATATAGGAGGCCATAGTTGTGGTAGCGTCGTTTAAGTATCCCACATATTCCATTGATTTCGCGCTAGCAGTGACGTTAGCATCTTTACTAAGCATTGTCACAATCATGTTAATATTACTGAGCGGCGCCTTTAAGTCATGGGAAACTATTCCTGCAAAATCTTTAAGCTCTACGTTGCGCAACAAAAGCTCTTGCTTGAGTGCTTCTAACTGAATGTTCTTGTATCGTTCCTCAAATAAGTACATAACTTGTTTAGCCATCGCATTTAAAGCCGTTTTTTGCGCTTCATTCAGTACACGAGGCTCGTGATCATAAACGCATAAAGTCCCAAGTTTATAGCCATTACTGTCTACTAGGGGAACACCTGCGTAAAATATAGCTTTCATTTCTTTAACAATGGGATTATTAAAGAATCTAGCGTCATCACGCGCATCTTTAACAATCATGATAGAATCTTCTAAAATTGCATGACCACAAAATGAAATAGGTCTAGGAGACTCTCTCAAGTCTAAACCATGACCAGATTTTATAAAATTCCTGCCTTTATCAACAAGCGTGATTAGCGCAATAGGTGCATCGCAAATAGCAGCTACTATGGCTGTTATATTGTCATAACGCTCTTCGGGCATTGTGTCCAGTAAGTTATATTTTTCAACGGCCTGCTGGCGTTCTACTTCATTTACTGGAATTGCAGGTGCTATCATAAAGAAAATTCTTACAAGGCAAAGATACGACCATTTTGTTTTAAATTAGTGTCTTCCTAACGCATTATTCTTAAACGGCTCAGTGTTTACCTCGTCAAATAGCAAGAGTTTTGCAAATTCAATAAGCTCGTAAACGCAAAAAAGCCCTACGATATGCAGAGCTCTTAGTATAATTTTAAGCATTGACTAAAGACTTAACTTAAATCTTCCTTAGCATCTTTTACTTTTTGAGAAACCTCACCAGCAACTTCGTCCCATTTTTCTTTTGCATCGTGAGACGCCTCTTTTACCTTTTCAGAAACAGTTGCCATGCCTTCTTTTGCACTTTCCATGGCTTCTTTTCCTAGTTCACTGGCTTTATCAGAAACTTTTTCAAAAGTCTCTTTTGCCTTGTCCACAAAATCGTCTGCTTTGTCTTTCAACGCTGCTTTCTCCTCTGGAGTCATATTCTTGTATTTCCAAAATGCAAAACCACCTATTGCGGCGCCTATTGCTGCTATTATGCCTGTTTTCTTGTTCATGTTTTTTGATTTAGGAGTTAAAAGTAAGCATATTTCTAAGTTAAATGCCATAAAAAGCAGACTTTAAAGAACTTATAACATTTTGCAAAATATGGCATTTGAAGGAGTAATCGTTTAGTGAACAAGTGCGCTTGCGTATCTTTGCCGACTCAAAATATAAGCAATGGCTCGCAAAAAATCCCTTTCTATCAACATGCGTATTTTTCACCGTTATCTCGGTTTTTTCCTTGCGGGTATAATGACAGTATATGCCTTGAGCGGTATCGTACTCATATTTAGAGATACCGACACATTTAAAAATACAGAAACGATAACCACGACTGTGGGAAAGAACCTAAATGCTGAAGAACTTGGCAAGGCACTTGATATTAAAAAGTTATCGATAGAAACCGTGGACAACGATATCGTAACCTTCAAAAGCGGAACTTATAATATGTCCACTGGTGTTGCTACATATGAGATAAAAGAGTTGCCTTATGTCCTTGATAAAATGACGCACCTGCACAAGGCAAAAAGTAGTGAACCCCTTTATTTTCTCAATATTTTCTTTGGATTATCTCTTTTGTTCTTTGTGATTTCTTCTTTTTGGATGTTTATCCCATCCACATCGGTATTCAAAAAGGGGATGTTGTTCGTTGCCGCAGGTGTATTGCTTACGCTGGTGTTGTTGTTTGTGTAAGTTTAAACTGTTTCGCTAGAATCCTTAGTGTGGTGAATCGTAGATGCGATTATTTGTAGACCATCAAGGAAACACCCAACTATTATCTTCCCTCAAAGGGAGACGGTAATTGGGATAAAAATCAATTATTTTTATAGCTCATGTCTGACTTTTTCCCTTGTGGGAGGTGCCGCAGGCAATGGGTGTTGCGTAAGTTAATTCCACTACGTTTCACTAAAATCGAGGCTAACATTGCGATTCCTCGTTGCATGGAATGACAAACTTCGCTATTTGCCTGAGAGAAGAAACCATAAATCATTCAACAATAATCACTAATCATTTTCAACCCATTAATCGAAAACTTGCGCTGCAGAACAAAAAAAGAAACCTTAAAATAACTTCTGAATTTAACACCTAAGCCATCGGCTTTAACTTGATGATTCCTATTGCATTAAATAGGCGTATTATCAAATAGGTGATGTCAATTTCAAACCAACGTACACCAAAGTTGGCGCGGTTTGCATGTTTGTGGTGGTTGTTGTGATATCCTTCACCCATCATCAAAAAGTCAAAAGGTAATAAGTTTTTGCTTGTATTTTTCATTTGGTAATTTACGTAGCCATATATATGACCGAACCAGTTAATGATGACACCGTGAACAGGAGCCATCATAAAAGTTAATGGTAATAGAATCCATTGCCACCATGCAGTTGCAAAAAACACAAAAAAGGCGATGTACAGTCCTATCCATAAAACTCTGGAGTAACGTGAACCTGCGAAGCTGTCAAATCCTTTCCACTGAGGTACATTTTTCTTGAATCGGTCATCTACCTCGATAAGGTCGTTATTTATGTCTTGATAAATATTTTTTGTTTTCCACATCATCGCAAATAGGTTCTCGTCGTATGATGGTGAATGTGGGTCATCGGCAGTGTCTGTAAAGGCGTGGTGCATCCTGTGCATAATGCCGTAACCGTAAGCACTTAAATAACTAGGTCCTTGAAAAATCCATGTAGCTACATAGGTAATACGTTCCATGGTCTTAGACATGGTAAAAACCTGGTGCGCAGCATAACGGTGTAAAAAGAATGATTGAAAAAACAATCCTCCATACCATAATACCAAAACAAAAATCACAATAAGCATAAACTAACTTTTTATGCAAAGTTCAGCCTCAAAGTCTAGAGGCGCAATGAACCTAAGTTAAGAAATACGTTTACGTATGCGACTTAGCGCCTGTGCTGTAACACCTATATAAGAACTTATGAATTTCAACGGAATCTCCTTTAGTAACTGCGGTCGCTCACTAAATAATTTTAGGTAACGCTCCTCAGCTGTTAGATTGAGTAGGTAGAGCTCGCGTTTTGATTTTTGTAGTAATAAACGTTCTGCAGTGAGCCTACCTATTAGATTGCCTATTTGCGTTTTACGATATACTTCTTGCAAATCATCATAGGTAATACTGAGTAAGGTTGTTTTAGTAAGAGCCTGCAATTGGTATGCACTAGGCGTGCGTGTGAGAAACGAATCATAAGCACTTACAAACTGGTCTTTAAAACAAAATCCAAAGGTCAACTCTTTATCATCTTCTTTGTCTGGAATAAAAAGTCGTACGACGCCTTCCTCGACAAACGAAATGTAATTTTCAATGGACCCCATTTTAAGAAACACTTCTTTTTTTGCTATGGCACGACGTTTTAGCTTTGAGGTGAAAAAATCCCAGTCGGCATCAGAAATGCTTGCTATTTGGTTGAGATAACTTTTAATTTGATCCACTTAAAAACGGGTGTTTTACTAATGCTAAGATACGGTAACTTTTACGCTTTCGCGAAAGCGAGCTTTCACAACAATTATACTAAACAATAGATAACGACTATGCATAAATTGAATTAAACAAGTTTTTAATTATAGTTGCTAGCTGAAATTAATGGTAACTTAGCGTCAGTCTAATTAATACACAAATACTTTCTATGGAATCTAACGAAACAAAAGTCTGGCAAATCAATAGTGAATCACAATGTCCTTACCTACAAGGCACACAACACGCCACGGCAGGTAGAGGAACAACCACCCGTGACTGGTGGCCTAATCAACTGCCTCTCAATATACTAAAACAGCACTCATCACTGGTTAACCCTATGGACCCAGATTTTGACTATGCACAAGCATTTAAAGAACTGGACTACGACGCACTTAAAAAAGACCTGCACGCATTAATGACAGACTCCCAAGACTGGTGGCCTGCAGACTACGGTCACTACGGCGGATTCTTTATAAGAATGGCGTGGCACAGCGCAGGAACCTATAGAATAGGCGACGGTCGCGGTGGAGCAGGAGCAGGGATGTTGCGTTTTGCACCATTGAACAGTTGGCCAGATAATGGGAACCTAGACAAAGCTCGTTTGCTATTATGGCCTATTAAGAAAAAATATGGTAAGAACATTTCTTGGGCCGACTTGATGGTACTTACAGGAAACGTTGCATTAGAATCTATGGGTTTCCCTACAGTAGGTTTTGCCGGTGGCCGCGTAGATCAGTGGGAACCACAGGAAGACGTTTACTGGGGTCGTGAGACAGAATGGCTAGCAAACGACGAGCGTTATAATGAAAAAGGCGAGCTAGAACAACCGCTAGCAGCAGCGCACCACGGGCTCATTTATGTAAATCCAGAAGGACCTAACGGAAACCCAGACCCACTAGGTAGTGCACACGATATTAGAGAAACATTTGGTCGCATGGCCATGAACGATTATGAAACCGTAGCCCTTGTTGCTGGTGGACATACATTTGGTAAAGCACATGGTGCCGCAAATCCTGAACAATACGTAGGAACTGAACCAGCTGGCGCATCTATCGAGCAAATGGGAACCGGTTGGAAAAACACATTCCAGTCGGGTGTAGGTGACGACACCATTACCAGTGGTCTGGAAGGCGCTTGGACACCTAATCCAGATAAATGGGATTTCGATTATTTCAAAGTATTGCTAGGTTATGAGTGGGAACTTACTAAAAGTCCTGCCGGTGCACACCAGTGGTCGCCTACCGCAGCTTCAAACGCGCAAATGGCACCCATGGCTGGTGACCCATCTAAAAAGCAGGTGTTAATGATGAGCACTGCAGACATTGCACTAAAAGAAGACCCAGCATATTTAAAAATATCGAAGCATTTCCATGAGAACCCAGAGGAATTTGAAACCGCTTTCGCGAAAGCGTGGTACAAACTAACCCACAGAGATATGGGACCTAAAGCACGTTATTTAGGACCAGAAGTGCCAGCAACCGAAGAATTATGGCAGGACCCGTTGCCAGAAGTTACTGGAACACCTATCAACGATGATGATGTCAAAACACTTAAAGACAAGCTTGCAAATTCAGGGCTAAGTGATTCCCAACTCGTGGGAACCGCGTGGGCGAGCGCATCTTCTTACAGAAACAGCGACAAACGCGGTGGCGCTAACGGTGCACGTGTGCGACTGGCGCCACAAAACGGCTGGGCAGTTAATAATCCAGCAGCATTGCAAAAGGCAATCACTGCACTAGAAAAAGTACAGAACGACTTCAACGCTGGCAGTGAGCGTAAAGTATCCCTAGCTGACCTGATTGTTTTAGGTGGAAGTGTAGGAATTGAGCAAGCGGCTAAAAAAGCAGGAAACAATATTACCGTACCATTCACGCAAGGTAGAGTAGATGCCAGTAGTGAAATGACCGATGTAGAATCTTTTGAAGCATTGGAGCCAAAAGCAGACGGTTTCAGAAACTATTTAGCACCTAACCAACAACCGTCAGGTGAAGAAATGCTTATCGATAGAGCGCAATTGCTCAATCTAACAGCTCCAGATATGACGGTACTGCTAGGCGGACTGCGTACCATTAATATTAATTATGATGGCTCAGACCACGGCGTATTTACTAAAACGCCAGGCGCACTTACAAACGACTATTTTGTAAACGTACTCGATATAACAACAACTTGGGAAGCGCGTTCTAATACAGAGCAGCAATTTGTAGGTCGTAACCGTAAGACAGGTGAACAACTATGGACGGGAACGAGAGTTGACCTCATATTTGGCTCTAACACGGAACTACGCGCCGTTGCCGAGGTATATGCTTGCGACGACGCCAAAGATAAATTCCTGAGTGACTTTACAGCCGCATGGGTTAAGGTGATGAACGCAGACCGTTTTGACCTGAAATAAAAAAATCGAGTAGGGGCTTGCCCTTGCTTTGAT
>JANQTO010000074.1 GCA_030731685.1 Nonlabens sp. | reverse complement strand
GTCATGGGATTTTTTGTAGAACCGTTGTATTCTGGCAACATCAATCAAGATGGCTCATTTGACATTGTACTTCCCGATAATTTTGACGAAACCACCCAAAAAGCTTTTGACAACTATAATAGTCAAGACAGCGCAGCGTATGAGTTAAAACCTAATCGTGTTCTAGACTTATTCCTTAACCTAGATGGACTAGAAACCTCTGGTTTAGAAAACACCATTTCTCTAGCTGGCGTTTATTATGGTTTTCAGGTTTTTAATGATGGACAACGCAATGGTGCCATATACCCTACAAGTTCTGTAGCGTTTATGACATACATACTAGAGCAACAACAAGGTGAAGCTGTTACCGGTAATTACTACTACTTCATTTATGCTACTGATGTCACAAGCATTAAGGGAAAGACAACTATGCCGCTATTTTTAAGTGAAGAAAACGATAAATCAGTACCTTACCTTGAAGAACACGATGTACATCTCAAACCAGGTTGGAATATAGCCAAGTATGAAATCCTAAGAACTACAAAAACACCAGACGGCGCTACCATACCAGCCCATATTAAAAAAAGTACAGTTTCTGATTTACAAAACACGACTTGGTTCCATATTACTGGTTCAAAGAGCGCTGCAACAGTAGACGAAACTGCTAGTTAACTTTACCAGATGCTTTAACTTACCTACAGGTTGCGTCTCCAGCTAGACGTTTTGAAAGATTCGAACCCTGCAAATAAATTATGGTATAACTTTAGCAATAGCGTCTATCATATCATCTCTGGCTTGACAGGAAATGATTAATTTTGGCGTTTAAAATTTATGGTGTTTAAAAAACAAATTTTAGTTTTCATAATATTGTTGACTGCAACCTTAACCTCTCAGGCTCAGGTTGTCGACTCATTAATACGAGTTAAAGCAAGTCTTACCCTTATAGAAGAGGCAAAGTTTCCTGGCGCCGTGGTTTTTACCAAAAGTAGCTCAGGACAGCAGGTGTATATTGAGCACCGCGGTATAAAGATGTGGTGCGACAACGCGATTTTCTACGAGAAGACTAATTTTATAAAAGCCTATGGTTCCGTACGTATGAACCAAGGCGATACGATATTTCTGGACTCTCAAAAAGCTGAATACGATGGTAACAACAGGTTAGCTTATGCTACGGGAGACGTATTAATGCGCAGCCCTGAATCTACGCTGGCTACTGACAAACTATTTTTTAACAGAGCCACGCAACAGGCTTATTACAGAACAGGCGGCACAGTAAGAGATACCGAGAGTGTGCTCACCAGCCGTGTGGGCACCTATTTCATGTCTCAAAAAAAATACGAGTTTTTAGATAAGGTAGTGGTCACAAATCCTAAATACGTCATTAAATCAAACCATCTGAACTTTTATAGCGATTCCGGTCATGCATATATGTATGGG
>JANQTO010000073.1 GCA_030731685.1 Nonlabens sp. | reverse complement strand
ACACGTTTATTACGGAATGTACCTTTGGCCTACCAGCTTTCAAATGGCAACCACAGCAACAGGTCATGAACGATGTTAATGAATGGTGTCTGCAGAATAATGCTGCTGGAAACACGTCGGTTTTGTTTGCTTATTCTTTGGGAAAAGCACAGCGACTTATTAAGCATTTGGATACGTCACACATGAAAATCTACTGCCATGGCGCCGTTTTTAAAATGACCGAGGTATTGCGCGAACTCATAGACTTTCCTCCTACCTTCCTTATTACTAAAGAAACAACCAAAGAAGAACTAGCAGGCAACATCGTAGTAGCACCACCCAGTGCAAACGGCACTCCATGGTTGCGCAAGATGGTACCTTATGTAACCGCAAGTGCCAGCGGCTGGATGACTTTTAGAGGTGCACGCCGTCGCAGTGCCATAGATAAAGGCTTTGTGTTATCTGACCACTGCGATTGGGACGGCTTGCTGGAAAGTATTGACGCCACAGGTTGCGAAAATGTAATCACAACACACGGCTACCAAGACATATTTGCGAGATACCTAAGGGAAGTCAAGGGTCTCAATGCCATAAGCGAGCGCACGCAGTATGAAGGTGAAAACCTGAATGAGAAAGAAAATGCTGACGAAGACGTGACTGAAGAAGTCGAAAACCGTAAGGGCGGAATGAATTCCGCCCAAGTAGATACGCAACCAGACGCTCAAATAGAACGCTCATGAAACAGTTTGCAGAACTCATACGCGTTATAGACGGGACAAACAAAACCACACTTAAAGTAGCCGCGCTTACTAATTACTTTAAAAAAGCAAGTGATGAAGATAGACTATGGACCATTGCTATTCTATCACACAGACGTCCTAAACGACCGGTAAACACAACACTCATGCGATTATGGGCGACTGAGATTAGCGGTATTCCTTTATGGCTATTTGAAGAATCCTACCATATCGTAGGCGACCTTGCCGAAACCATTGCGCTTATTTTACCTACCACAAACGAGGCTTCGGACAAATCGTTATCGCAAATCATCGTCGAACTTATAGAACTGCGCAAAAAAGACGATGAAGAAAAGAAAGCATACTTACAAGAAAACTGGCTTAAACTGAATTACTACGAGCGTTTTGTTTTTAATAAAATCATGACCGGTGGTTTTAGAATTGGCGTTTCCCAAAAGTTAATGACGCGCGCATTATCGCAGGCAACAGGAATAGACCAGGATATTCTCGCACATAAATTAATGGGTAGCTGGACAGGTGAGAATACAACTTTTCAAGAACTGGTTTATGAAGATAATGAGGTTGCGATGCGTGGGAAGCCCTACCCGTTTTACTTGGCTTACGCCGTTGAAAGTGAAGTTGCAACTTTAGGCGATGTACAAGACTGGAGCGCTGAGCATAAGTGGGACGGCATACGTTCCCAAA
>JANQTO010000072.1:3038-7197 GCA_030731685.1 Nonlabens sp. | reverse complement strand
AGGTTTAATATCGCTTACACCAGTTACTAAGGCATCGTATTGTGTATCGTTACCGACTGTGATGTCTACAAAGTTGAATGTGTACTCTTCGTTTAAATGTCTTATTCTGCGATAGGCGTTGAAACTCCAGTTTTGAACATCTACCTCTGGAAAACGTAATGTTCGATAGGGAATTTTCATTTCTACATACCAGCCACGTTCATCCAAACTGGTTTCTGACCTAAAGACAACATTGTAACTAAAATCCTGATTTCCGTTTTCTACAATAGCGTCGCCTAATGCATTTGCACTTGTAGCAAAAAATCTAGTTTGGTTAATTTGATTATTATAGGTATTAATATAAAAGCCAAAAATATCTGCTTGAGCATCTAAATCATCTCGCTGAGAAAATTGTCTTAAGATGCGATCTGGTTCATTATCAAAAAGATATGCAGCAACGTAAAGAGCATCATTATCATATGCAATCTTAACGATGGACTTATGCGTCTCTCTTTCGGGCAAACCATTTGTAGGTTCTAGTTGAAAGAAATTATCTGCTGCTGGTAGTGCATCCCAAAACTCTTCGAAAGGCTTTCCGTCTATTGTGGGCTGTGTGTTTACTCGTGTTACATTATATATTTTACGTGCAATTTTGATAGTGTCTTTTTTAACTGACAGTAGATTTGCATTGTTGTTTATGTTTTCCGCTTTCGCGAAAGCGTTAAAAACAAAAATGAGAGAAATAAGAGTAAAAATAAATTTCATAATTCAGCAATTCCTGCAAAACTATACCGATTGCTAAAGTTAAATCTTAAAGCAATGTTAATTAATGCCAATTTTACAAGCTGTGAATTAACTTGCAATAAAAGTATTTTGATGGAAATAGCAATATTAGCAGGTGGTTGTTTTTGGTGTACAGAAGCTGTTTTTCAGCGGGTTAGAGGTGTAGAAAATGTGCGTTCGGGATTCTGTGGTGGATTTATTAAAAATCCGCCGTATAGAGAGGTGGTTACAGGAAGAACAGGACATGCAGAAGCAATTGAGATAACCTTTGACCCTGCGGTTGTTTCGTATCAAAATCTGCTAGAAGTTTTCATGGCTACTCACGACCCTACAACGCTAAATAGGCAAGGAGCCGATGTAGGAACACATTATAGAAGCGCCATTTTCTATCTTAACGAACAACAAAAGCACATGGCCGAGGCTCAAATAGCAAAGTTGACAGCCGAGAACCAATTTAATAATCCTATCGTAACCGAGATATCCCCTGCAACACCATTTTATCCCGCTGAAGTTGAACATGTAGATTATTACAACCGTAACAGGCAACAAGGCTATTGCCAGTTTGTTATAGATCCTAAAGTAAACAAGCTCCTCAAAAATTTTGAAGAGCTTGTGAAATAGTGATGCTGGAGTGTTATTTATGAATCCACTTCAACAACTTGTTTGGGTTTTTCTGGGTTTAACACATAGGTGTAAAACCATGTAATAGTAAACGATGGTATAATATCCAGTCCAGGAGTTAATTCCTCAATAGCAGAGAAAATACCAGCCGCAACACCTGCCTTTCCTGGATACATTTTTGTCATTAGATACAGGGAGATGGGAGCCCAAATAATATCAATAACCTCTGCAATAAAGGGTATTGCATAAGAAAGCATTCCAACGAGGTCGAAGATGATACCGTAGATTAATTTAGATTGTTTAGTTTCAAACATAATTAGTAATTTTAATAACCACTGTTATCCAATAAACGTTCCAAAAAAAATCTAGTGCAAGCTACTAGCAATAAGCTGTAAAAACTCGGCACGTGTTTCCTGCTTTTCAAACTGCCCACGGAAACCGCTGGTAGTTGTACTGCTATTTTGCTTTTGTACACCGCGCATCATCATACACATATGTGAAGCTTCAATTACAACAGCTACTCCTAAAGGCTTTAATGTACTATCTATACACTCTAGAATATCGTGTGTCAAACGTTCTTGTACTTGTAATCTTCTTGCAAAAACATCAACAATACGAGGTATTTTAGAAAGGCCTACGATATGGCCGTTTGGAATGTATGCTATATGAGCTCTACCAAAAAACGGCAGCATATGATGCTCACAAAGAGAGTATAGTTCAATGTCCTTTATGATGACCATGTCATTATAATCCTCGGCAAACATGGCTCCTTTGAGAATAGCTGCTGGGTCTAAATCATAACCAGATGTGAGAAACTGCATAGCTTTTGCTGCGCGCTCTGGGGTTTTTAGGAGACCTTCTCGGGTAACATCTTCACCTATGCCTGTAATAACATCGGCATAGCTTTCTTTCATTTCATCTGTAACTTGTACATTGTACTCCTCAAAAACTCTATATGGCATTTATTGTATATTTATTGTAAATCAAATTGTAAGTAGCAAACCTAGCAATTACCTTTCATGCAAAGCATCTTTTTTTGAAACGTTTGTATCACAACCTACGTAGAGGTCTAAATAGAAATTTAATATAGTTTCGCTATTTTGTGAGATATGTATCTTCAGGTAAGGCGTTTATTGGTTTCATACGGGTAAATCATATTGCTAGGAAGGTGTTAGCTATCAAGACGGTTTGTTCAGTATTTTTTCAAATGCTCTTCTTGGGCTATTTCGGAAGTATACGGTGCCACAATAAGAGTAACCTGATTTCTCAAAGAGCGCTAACATAGGATTGTTGTCAAAGTTAGTATCGGCTTTTACACTGTAAATGTCATTTTGAATTGCATAATTCTCTATGCCTTCTAGTATTTTTTTAGCATAACCCTTACCTAGGTAATCCTTAGAAATGGCAACTCGATGAAATACTACAAAATCACCTTGGGTTAGCCATGTTCCTTCTAGCTTGTCATATTCAGGTTCGTCATTTATCAAAACCGCAGTGTAACCTATAATGAGATTATTGTTGGTTAAGACAAAACCTACACCTTTTTCAATATCATTGCCTATAATTTCAGGATTGGGATAGCCATCCTGCCACTGACTACTGCCGTCATCCTTTCTACGTTGTATTGCCTGTTGCAAAATAATCCAAATTGCAGGAAGTTCTTCTTTTTGAGCTTTTCTAAAGATTGTGTTTATCATATACTTTATTACTATAGGTATGCGGTTTCTAACAATTTTACCTTACTCATGATGGTAGGGTTCATTTTTTAATATTGTGAAAGCTCTATAAATCTGTTCCACTGCAAACAGTCGGACCATTTGATGCGAAAAAGTCATGTCGCTTAGTGATAGCTTGTCATTTGCTCGCTCATATAATTCTGCAGAAAAACCGTAAGGTCCGCCTATAATAAAAACAAGCCTTTTTAGGCCAGACACGCTGCGCTTGTTAATGAGCGCTGCAAACTTGAGGCTGGTATATTTTTTTCCACGCTCATCTAGCAGCGTGACAAAATCGCTTGTTTCTAGTTTTGCCAATATCAATTTTCCTTCTTCGGCCTTTTGTTGGTCTATGCTTAGATTTTTCGTGTTTTTTAAATCAGGAATAATGATTAGCTCAAAGTTTATGTAATGTTTTAATCGTTTTATATAGGTGTCCACAAGATTTGCGATATTGGGGTCGTCTGTCTTTCCTACGGCAAGTATGGTAATTTTCATAGGACAAATTTACTCGCATTAAGTTAAATATGGTAAATACCTTTATTTTTACGTATTCAAACAACGTGATCATGAACTATGAATCGGCTCAATTTCAAGAAGAATTATCTATAATCATCAAAAATGCCTTGCGTGAAGATGTAGGCGATGGTGACCATAGTAGTCTTGCTTGCATACCAGCGACCGCAATGGGTAAGGCACGATTGCTTGTGAAAGATGACGGTATTCTTGCTGGTGTCGCTTTCGCGAAAGCGGTATTCAAACACGTAGACCCAACCATAGAGATAGACGTGCGCATTACAGACGGTAGTGCGGTAGTTTATGGTGACGAGGCGTTTTACGTATCAGGTCCATCACAGTCTATACTGCTTGCCGAACGATTAGTGCTCAATGCCATGCAGCGCATGAGCGCCATTGCAACAAAAACGAACACATTTGTAAAAGCGCTAGAAGGAACAAAAACCCAAATTCTGGATACCCGTAAAACAACCCCAGGAATACGTGCGTTGGAAAAATGGGCCGTAGAAATAGGCGGTGGAGTTAATCACCGTTATGGATTGTAT
>JANQTO010000072.1:0-3028 GCA_030731685.1 Nonlabens sp. | reverse complement strand
AACATTATCTAAAAGATACATTTCGCGACCTAAAATTTATTGTGGAGGCAAGTGACCTGACAGAAATGCAAGAAATTTTAGAAAACGACGGTGTTTACCGTATTCTTATAGACAACTTTAGCTATGAAGATACCACTAAAGCGGTACAACTTATAGGTGATAAATGTCTTACGGAAAGCAGTGGTGGTATAACACTAGAAACGGCCCCATTATATGCAGCTTGTGGCGTAGATTACATCTCCAGCGGTGCACTCACACATAGTGTATACAATCTAGACCTTAGTTTAAAAGCGATGCATGAGTAAACTTAAACGCTATTTAAGTAAACTTCCGGTTATATCTTGGCTAGTTAAAGTGTTAAATGCTATACGATTACCAGGTATGGAAGGACTTACGGCATTTAACCTTTGGGAAATTTATTCAGTAGGTATTTTAAAAGGTGCCCTAGGCGCAAGGGCAAACGCCATTAGCTACAGTTTTTTTATGGCTATGTTTCCATTTATACTTTTTGTACTGAACTTAATACCTTTTATAGCTATTGAAAATTTTCAAGGTGAGTTTATAGCTTTTGTTAACGAGTTGCTTCCCGCTCAGGCCGCAGGTTCATTTGACGATGTTTTTAAAGAAATCGCACTTAAACAAAATGGAGGACTTTTGACAATTTCCTTCTTTTCGTCATTATTTCTTATGGCAAACGGCGTGAACGCAATTTTTGCAGGTTTTGAAAACTCATACTATGTAGAAACCAGCAGAAACTGGTTAAAACAGTATGGTGTTGCCCTTGGCGTATCAGTGATGCTAGCGGTTTTTTTGCTCATAGGCGTTATTTTTACCTTGTTTGTAGAATACTGGCTTAATGAACTACGTACTACAAATATTATGACAGACGATTCCCTCACAGGGTGGTTGGGCATCGTACGATATGCATTGCTCGTCTTTATGCTCTTTTTATTTGTTGCCGTTTTATACTATACTGGCACTAAAGACGGTAGAAAAACAAGGTTCTTTTCTATGGGAGCTTTAGTTACGACCTTACTGGTACTTTTACTTTCATATCTTTATGGTTTGTACATAGAAAATTTCTCATCGTATAATGAATTATACGGTTCCATAGGGGCTCTTATTATTCTTATGGTTTATATTTGGCTTAACGCTAACCTTCTTTTACTGGGATATGAGCTTAATGTTGCACTCAGGAAATTAAAGGCACGGAATTTGAATAATGACCAACAGACAAATTAATCTAAACTAAATTACAATGAAAAAAATACTTTTAATAGCAGTAGCTTTATTAGGAACTTACAGCGCAACGGCGCAGAAAACAGTAGAAGGTGTTAAGGTAGAAGGCACCTTAAAAGTAGGTGACAAAGACTTACAACTTAATGGAGCAGGTTTACGTGAAAAGGTTTTTATAGACCTTTATGTGGGTGGTTTATACACTACTACAAAATCGGCAGATGCGAATAAGATTATGAATGCAGATGAGCACATGGCTATAACACTAGATATTGTTAGTTCACTTGTAACACAAGATAAAATGATTGAAGCAGTTCAAGATGGTTTTGAAAGTAGTGCGACTTCTAAAGAGCGCAAGGCTTTAAAATCTAAAATAGATAGCTTTATAGGCATGTTCAGTTCACCTATTGTGAAAGGTAATGAATTTGAACTAGCATACATACCAGGAACGGGAACCGTTGTATCTAAAAATGGTAAGACATTAGGTACTATAGAAGGACTAGACTTTAAGAAAGCACTTTTCGGTATTTGGTTGGGTTCTGACCCGGCAGACAAAGACCTGAAAAAAGGAATGTTAGGCAAGTAATAAGTTGTAATATACATCAAGCCCATGGTTTTCATGGGCTTTTTTAATATACGGATATGAGAACAGTAGCACTGTTGTTTGTGGTTTTTTTCGCTTTCGCGAAAGCGAACTCACAAGACATTACAGGAACATGGAAAACCATAGATGACGACACGGGCATCGTTAAATCTCACGTGACCATCTATGAAAAAAACGGAAAGTACTACGGCAAAGTTTCCAAAATACTGGACACCAGCCACGGCGAAAACCCGTTATGTACCGAATGTGAAGGTTCTAAAAAAGACAAACCCATTCAAGGTATGGTCATATTGACCGACATGGAAAAAAAGGGTGCATCCTACAAAAACGGAACCATCACAGACCCGCAAAACGGTAAGTCTTATGACTGTAAAATATGGCTTAACGAGGACAATCCTAACTTGCTTATGGTACGAGGTTACGTTTTGCTTTTATACCGGACACAGACCTGGCAGCGTTTGTAGCATTTCATAACTTATTCCATTTTATAATGGTCAGAAAAAAGACATCGGTTATTTTTAAATAACCGATTTTTTTATGTCAAAATTTATTGAGGTCATACTTCCGTTAAGTCTAGAACGACTTTTTACATACCGTGTTACAGATGCCGAGGCTGACATTATTGTTCCAGGCATGCGGGTAGCTGTAAGTTTCGGTAAGTCTAAGATTTATACTGCGATTATCAATGGTATCCATGCTCAGGAAACAACTGGTTATGAGGTAAAGGATATTGAATTTATCATAGATGACGAACCTATTGTTACTGGAGAACAACTTAAGTTTTGGGAATGGATAGCCTCGTACTATGTGTGTAGTATAGGGCAGGTTATGAAGGCTGCCTAAATCGTTCCTACTGGAAAGTGAAACAATCGTAGTACTTAATGAGGAGACTATGGTAGATGCATCTTCACTAAGCGATGCAGAATTTCTGGTGCTAGAAGCGCTAGAACATAGAAAAGCTCTCAAGGTACAAGATGTAATGGATATACTAGACCGCAAGACAGTCTTACCCATGCTTAAAACAATGCTTGCCGCAGAGCTGATAACTTTACAAGAAGAAGTTTATAATACCTACAAACCAAAGACAGATAAGTTTATAAGTTTTAACGTGATTTATCAAGAAGAAGAGGCGCTTAAGGCATTACTTGATTCATTAACTCGAGCGCCTAAACAGCGTGAGGTCGTCAT